>JBLNBU010000150.1:0-4730 GCA_050260215.1 Actinomycetota bacterium | reverse complement strand
TCCCCGTGGGGACGCCAAGCGACTATCCAACTGAAATCATTGAAAAAGATTGGCCTCGGCAGAGGCAATTGCGGATAGGTTTTGCAGATAGCCCGGCTGTCGCCGTGCTCGCCCGAGGTCGCGGGGTCCCAGGGCACCCCTTCGGGGCGCCCCGGGGGGCCTATCCCGCGCTCGCCCCCCCACACCACCTTGCCCTCAAGGGGCCTCGCTCCGGCGCTTCAAGGAGCGCCAGGAGCATGCAAGCATGGTGGTGCTGGTGTGGTGGTCAACCTCGGCCTGCGCGCGCCTGCCTAATTGCAATGGGGACAATTCCAGGTATCTTCTAAACGAAACGGAGACGAGTAGACGCTGTCCGGCAGGTAAAAATGGCGCGCCTGATTTTGTCATGCCTGGGAGCCGTCGAACTATCCGTCGATGGCGAATCGTTGACGCCCTTCATCAGGGGAAAGGCTGGCGCGCTTCTAATTTTCCTGGCCGTGGAGTTTAGGCGCGCCCACGGGCGCGACGCCTTGGCGGCGATGTTGTGGCCCGAGCACGACCGCAAACGAGCCCTGCAAAATCTGCGGCAATTACTGGTCGTCATCCGCCGGACCCTGCCGGCGGACCTCCAGGTAATCCTGGCGGAACGGAACCACATCCAGTTCGTGCCGTCCGACCTGGCCGAGATAGACGTCCACGCCTTCGAACGAAAGGCCGCCGGCAGCGAGAGAGCGCTCGCAAGCCTCTACCGCGGACCGTTCCTGGTCGACCATCCGGACATGAAGTCCGAGGAATGGGACACCTGGATCCGGGCGCGCCGTCAGGACTTCGAGCTTCAGGCGATGGACGCCTTCCAGAGGCTTGGCGAAGAGTTCCTTGCCGCAGGCGACTTCGAGGGAGCCCTGTCCATGGCGCGGCGCCGTCTGGACTGCGACCCCTGGAACGAAGACGCCCATCGCGCGGCGATGTTGGTATTGGCGCTGACAGGCCGTCGCAACGCCGCGCTTAACCAGTTCGCCGTTTGCCGTGACCGCCTGGACGAGGATCTCGGCGTCGCCCCCGATCCGGCCACGCTCTCCTTGTTCGAACAGATCCGTGACGGCAAGGTCGTGCCCCAGGTCGCGGTCGCCCCCGCCGACCCGAGCGAGCGGCGCCATGTGACGGCGCTGTTGGTGCAGAAAATGTTCCCGCTCGACGCCGACCCCGAGGACCTGCTCAACCAAGGCCTCGATCTGGAGCGACTGACCCCGCTGGTTGAAGGCCTGGGCGGGCTGGTGGAGCGCTGTGCCGAGGATTGGCTGCTTGCCTATTTTGGCGGACACGGATCCTGGGAAAGGGCCGCACAACGGGCCGTTTCCGCCGGGCTCGCGATCGTCGCAGGCGAACCGGCCAGCCTCAGGGCGGCGGTTCATTCCGGCCCCGCGGTCATGCATGGCGGCGTCACCAGCCGCATCACCGGCGCGTTGAGTCAAGTTGTGCGGGCTATGGCCGAGTTGGCCGGACCGGGCAGCGTGGTGGTCAGCAACGCCAGCCGCGCCCTGATCACCCAGCCCTATTCCTGGACCGCGCTGCCGGTCTGTGCGCTGCCCGGCCTGCCGAAGGACTTTTCTGCCTTTCGGGTCGCGGAGCGGGGCGAAGGGCCGGCCTCGGATGCCGCGGCCGTTTCGCCCTCGCCGCTGGTCGGGCGCCGTTCGGAATGGGCGGCGCTGCTCGCCGCGGCACGCGCCGCCGCAGCCGGTAGGGGCGGGGCGGTGGCCATCGTTGCCGAGGCCGGCCTGGGCAAGACCCGCCTGCTCCAGGAGCTTTGGCTTCGGCACGACAGCCTCGGTCTGACGTGGCACCAGCATGACTGCCTGCCGGAATTCGCCCATCTGCCGCTACAACCTTTCACCGATATGGTCTGCGGCATGGTCGGCGTCTCCCCTGGCGACCATGCCGACGCCAAGCGCGAGCGGGTTCTTCAATTCCTCGCCGAGGAAGGTTGGGGAGAGGATCCGGTGCGGTCCGCCGCGCTGGCTGGAATACTTGGCGTTTCCCTGGGCGGGGAGGGACTTGCGCCCCGTCGGGGACAGCGCGCCAGGCTCGACTTGATGGTGGACTTGGTTGGCCGCCGGGCACGGAGAGCCCCTCTGATCCTGGCTCTGGAGGACGTCCACTGGGCGGACAAGTCCAGCCTGATGGTCCTGGCGCGGCTGGCCGAGATGGCGGCCAACCTGCCGCTGCTGCTCGTCTGCACCGGCCGCCTCCATTCGCAGCGCGATTGGCAGGCCCATCTGGCCAATGCCAGGCCATTGCGGCTGGCTGCCCTGGAGCGCGCGGAGATGGCCGCGCTGGTCCGGTCCATCCGCCCGGACATCAGCGAGGCCCGTCTGGAGCATGTCGTCGAACGCGCCAACGGCGTAGCCGCCTTCGCCAGGGAGTTGGCGCTCGCGGGGGACGAAGGCGACCGACTTCCCATGTCCCTGGAAGCCGGCCTGCAAGCCCGGCTGGATGCTCTTCCCGAGGCCAAGACCGTGGCGCGGCTGGCGGCCTCGATCGGTATCGAGTTCCCCCTTAATCTGTTCCATGTCGTCGCCGGCCGCCACCCCCGGGAGTCCCGCGCCGACCTGATCAATGGCCTGCGCAGCCTGGTGGACAACGGCATGCTGGACATCCAGCGCCGGGGTGGCCAGATCGTATACCGCTTCCGCCACGCCCTGGTGCGCGATGCGATCTACGCCACCCAGATCCGGCGCGAACGGGGCTTGAACCACCTCCTCATCGCCCAGGCGCTGGAGGTGCGGGGCGGCGCGCCGCCGGTCCTTCTCGCCTGGCATTTCCAGGAGGCCGGCCGGGTCACGGAGGCGGTCAGCTTTTGGTGCGTGGCGGCGGAACAGGCCCTGGCCACTGGCGATGCCGAGCAGGCGATCGTCAACGGCGAGAACGGGCTGGAGACCTTGCACGCGACGGACGATGCCCACCTCCATCCCGAGGCCGAAATCAGGCTGCGACTGGCACTGGGCAGCGCCCACGGCATGCTGAAAGGCTACAGCACGCAGGCGGCCGAAAAGCATTTTTCGCGCGCCATGGCGGTCTCCGGCGCAGTCGCCGCCACCCCGGTGGGCGTAGCCGCCCTGTTCGGCTTCTACTCGGTCCTTTCCTTCCGCTGGCGCTGGGCCGAAGCGCGCACCATCTCGGAACGGCTGAATGCGCTGGCCCGGACGCGTGGAGACACGGCGACAGTGGCCGTCGCCCACTACGCCGCCGGCCACAGCGCCTATTATGGCGGCCGGATCGACGAGGCGCTGGCGATTTTCGAGCGGATGCCGCCGCCGGACGAAGCCGGCAACGGCCTGAACACCGGCCATGCCATCGACCTGCGTCCCTATGCCCGCAGCATGCACGCCATGGCCTTGTGGCTGGTGGGAAGGCGAGCGGAGGGGCTGGCCGCGATGGACGAGGTCGTAGCGCGCTGCCAGGGCCGGCCGGTCGAACAGGCGCCGGTGGTGACCATGTGGGCCTACCTGTCCGTCTTCCGCCGCGACCATGCTGCGCTGGCAGAGGCCGCAGCGCGGTTGCGGCAGCTCTGCGACAGGGGCGGGCTGATGCAGTGGAAGGCCCTGGTCCTCATTGCCGCCGGTCTGTCGGCCGGGTTCTGCCCCGAAGCCGAGACGGTGGACGCGGCCTTCGAATTGTGGTCGGCCGCGGAGCTGGGGCCAACGACGCCCACACTGCTCTTCCTGGTCGTTGCCGCCCATCACCAGTCGGGCCGGTGGGAGGCGGCGGTGCGTTGCGCCGACCAATTGCTGGAGCAGACCGGGACCGCGGGGGCGCATTTTTACGACGCCGAAACGTTGTGGATGCGAGGGCAGTCCCTCGCCGCCCTCGGCCGTTGGGACGAGACGGAGGAAACCCTCTGTCGAGCGCTCGCCATGGCGGGACGGTGCGGCATGGCGGCGCTCGAATTGCGCATCCTTACAGCGCAAACCCGCCTGCATCATGCCCGAGGCGAGACGAAGGCCGTCACCGCGCTTTTGCCGGCCATCGCCCGGCGTCTGACCGGCTCGAAAAGCTGGGACGAGGCCGAAGCCCTCGACCTCCTCGCCGCCTGCGACTACCAGGCTGCCCGCCGATAACGACCGAGCCGCCCCTCCCGCTTTCCACGCCATCGGTGGAGCCAACTCACGCTCGCTTCACGCGGCCCGGAATACAACGAACTGCATAGTCGGGGCGCCAGGCAATCGAGCCCCGCCTCCATTATCCTCGGCGCCGTAATGTCCGTCCGCCGACTTAGCGCAGGTGTCATTGGCTGATGATCACGCTCGATATGGCCACGATGAGCTTGGTGATGGGCGCCCTGACGATCGCGCTCGGCTTGGCGATCCTCGTGATCGTGGTTCAGCATTGGCTCAAGGCCGATCATCTGCGCCGAGCGCACGCCCAATCGGAAGACATTGTCGCCACCCGCACTGCGGCGTTGACCGCCCACCTGACGGGGGCCCCGCAGGCCGCCAATGCGACATTGCCATTCCCGGCGACCGTGAGCCGTGAGACCGGGACCCAAGCGAGTGGGGTGGTCGGCACGTCGCACCTGTTGCCCTGGTTGGCAACGAGGTCCCAGATTGCAGTCGGCGCACGGCATCCGACAGATTAGGGTCCGGACTCATTTGAGCCACCATACGAGTGCAGCGACGAGGAAGACGGCCGAGAGGAACGTGTCCGCGCGTTTGTCGTAACGGGTGGCGATCCTTCGGAAGTCCTTCAGGCGGCAG
>JBLNBU010000149.1:0-2911 GCA_050260215.1 Actinomycetota bacterium | reverse complement strand
CGACCTCCGTTCCGCCAAGTTGCCGGACACCATGGAGGAACTGTTCGCGCTGCGGTTCGAGGCGCTGGGCGTCTGGATGGGCGCCCATGGACGGGCGGCGCAAGAGGCGGTGCTGGCGGCCACATGGTTCGGTACCCGTTTCCCCACGGCCATTTGCTCGTTGGTGGACGGCGTGGACGCCGACGCCCTTGCGCGCCAATTGGAGCAAAGCCGCTTTTTCAGCGCGGCGGAACACAGCCGCGACGGCCAGTTGAGCTGGCATCACGAGAACCTGCTGCTGTATTTCGGCGGCCTGCGCCGGGAAAAGGCCGAACGTCTGGAGACCGGCGAGAAGGCCCACGCCATCGCAGAACGGTTCCCGGAAAATGCCGCCCTCATCCGAGCCCACATCCCGGTGTGGGAGGGGCTGGACCCTTTGACCAAGGGTGCCGTGGCCACACTTCTCGGGGATTGGCCGATGGCCGCGGACTATCTGGGGCCGGTGGTGGAGGCCGCCGCCCGAGTCGAGACGTTCGCGACCCTGGACGCGCAGGCCGAAATCTTCCCCCACATCGAATATGCGGTGTCGCTGGTGAACCGGACCTCATCGCCGCGCAAGCGCGAGGCCCTGTGGAAGATGATCGTCCTAAAGGTCTTCATCGGCGCCTATCACCTGGGTTTGCGCCACGAGGCCCAGGCCTACGCCTACGGCATGCGGGTGCTTCCCTATCTCGACCTGCCGGAACAGGATGCGGAACGGTGCCGGTTGTGGTTGCGCACCGTCGATGCGCAGGTCCACCTGGACAGCGGGTTCGTCGGCGCGGCCCTTGATCGCCTGATGCACCTGGTGCATCACACCCGACTGAGGGAAGTAAGGGAAAGGGCGACCCGGCAGGACGGCAACGCTTCCTCGCCGCAGGATGCCGACATGATGTTCGACATCCACAATACGCTTCGCCTGCTGTTCACATATTGCAATTTCTCTGAACTTGCCGATTACAACGGCCGACTCGCCACCAAATTCCGCGAACTGTCCGGCAAGAAAGATCTTGCGGATATGGACCTGGGCGACGAAGCGCTTTTCGAGCTGTTGACCGACCGTCGCAAATGCATTGCCCTTCTCGAACAGGCGATGACGGTGAAGGCGACCAAGCGGCACGCCTGGCATTGCGAGGTCAGCCTGATCGCCGCCAGGCTGCCCGACCAGGCCAACGATTCCGCGGCATTGCAGACCGCCGCCGCGCGCGCCGAGGCGATCATCGCGACCTGCCGGGAGGAATCGTACCATTCCATTCTGCCGCGGATCTATCTCCTGCGAGCGACCATCGAATACCTTATGGGGCGTGCCGCGTCACCTGGCGTGGAATGCGAGACCCACATGGACCAGGCACTGGCATGGGCGAACCGTGGCCAGGGCGAATGTGAGGCCTATTCGATCGGGTTCATTACCTGGCAGTTGAGCAACCTGAAGGCTGTCCTGCGGGGGCGCCGCGACGAATGGGGGCGCGCCTTCCAGGAACTCGAGACCGCCGTCCAATACCTGAAGGCCGAGGGACTGTTCTTCATGGGCACCGACGGGCTGATCAGCGCCGCCCCCATCGTCCTGGCCAATTACCTGAGCGTGGCGTCGAAACGCATCCCCGATTCCCGCCTTCTGCGCATGCTGGGAATGCTGCGCGGGTTCGAGACCTATCCTTGGGGAACGACGGCCCACCTGCGGGCGATCCGGCGGCAGGCCAAGACCCTGCATCACATCATCCCCGAATATACGGGCCGACCGGATTGGCTGATCGTGGATGATCGGACTAATCTGGCGCTGGTCTGCTGGTTCTGACCGGATCAGGGGCCAGGAAGCGGTCGATGGCTTCCTTGGCCTCGTGGTCGGGAAGTTGGGTGGGGGGCGACTTCATCAGCCAGGCGCTGACCCCGTCCAACGGACCGGCAAGGCCGCGTGCGCGGGCAAGCCCGGCATAGCGCACCGCATCGACCACGATTCCGGCGCTGTTGGGGCTGTCCTGGACCGAGAGCCGCAGCTCGATCTCGATGGGTTGCCCGCCGAATCCCTCGCCCTCCATCCGCAGGAAGCACACCTTGTTGTCGTGCTGCCAGGGCACGTAATCCGACGGGCCGATATGGATGCGCCAATCTTCGACCGGTTGGTCCAGTTGCGATTGCACCGAACGGGTCTTGGAGAGCTTCTTCGATGCCAGCCGGTCACGGGCGAGCATGTTCAGGAAATCGGTGTTGCCGCCGGTGTTGAGCTGGTAGGTGTGGCGCAGCCCGATTCCGCGATCCGAGAACAGGCGGGCCAGGGCGCGGTGAACGATGGTTGCGCCCAGCTGGCTTTTGATGTCGTCGCCGACGACGGGCAGGCCGGCGCGCCGGAAGCGTTCCGCCCATTCCGGGTCCGAGGCGATGAAGCACGGGGCGCAGTTGACCAGGGCGCATCCGGCTTCAATGCAGGCGTTGGCGTAAAGCCGGGTGGCCGCGTCCGAGCCTACCGGCAGATAGCACACCAGCACGTCGACCCGGTTATGGCGGAGAACCGTCGCCGGATCCACCTCTGCCGCCGCGCTCGGCCGAAAGGCTCGGTCGGCCGGGAAATCCGCCATGTGGGGGGCGATGCCGTCGGCGACCGGCCCCTTCAATACGATCAGATCGCCACCGGGAACAGGACCGTCCCAGAAGACGTGGGCGCAGTTGGGTGGGGCGAAGATCGCCTCGGAGAGCGTCTTGCCGACCTTGCGTTCATCGACATCGAAGGCCGCGACCACGTCGATATCGCCGCACCCCCAATCGCCGATCCGGGGGTTCATCAGCCCGGGCGGCACGGACGCGCCGTCGCCACGGTAATAGCCCAGCCCCTGGATCAGCGCGCTGGCACAATTGCCGATGCCGGCGATGGCAATGCGCAGCGGCCTGCGATGACCGT
>JBLNBU010000148.1:0-3296 GCA_050260215.1 Actinomycetota bacterium | reverse complement strand
TGATCTGGTCGGAGTAGCTGCTGACGCCGATCGACATGGTGCCGTCGCTGCCGATCGCCAGCTGGTTGGAGCCGGTGCTCTGCGACATGTCGACGTATTCAACATAGGTGACGCCGAACACGTTGGGACCGGACCGCACGTACATGCAGTCGTTGTCGCCCTGGGTGCTGTCATAGAAGACGTCCCCGGCGCCCAACGCACCCATGACATAGGCGCTGTCCTGGCCGGTGCTGCCGACGATCTGGTCGTTGATGCCGGCGGTGGGGTAGATGTCCTGGGATACCCCGGCCACCATCGTCCAGGTCTTGCTGGTCTGGTTGGCGGCCTGCTGCTCGTACTGGTTCACCTGGTTCTGGATGGTCTGGTTGACCACCTGGGTGACCTGGTTGCCGATTTGGTTGATGATGGCGGCGATGTCGGTGGGGGCGGGCGCCGTCGGGCCGAAGGTCGTCATCTGCGGACCAGCCACCAGCCCGGTGCTCATCGGTCCGGCGACGGCGGCCTCGGTCGGCCCGACCATGCCGAACTGGCCGACGTTCGTGCCCAGGATCTGGGTGATGGTGTTGGCGATGGTCACCTTCATGGCGTCGCCCTGCTGGGCGCCCTCGGCAGCCAGCTTGGCGGCGGCCAGCTTGGCCGCGGCCTCGGCCTTCTCGCCGGCCATCTTGGCCTCCAGCGCCTTTTCGGCGGCGACGACCTTCTCGGCAGCGGCGGCCTTGTCGGCGGCAGCCTTGTCAACGGCCGCCTTGTCGGTGGCCACGGCCTTGTCGGTGGCGGCCTTTTCGGCGGCGGCCTTCTCGGCGGCGGTGGCCTTGGCCTCCTGCACCGCCTTTTCCGTAGCCCCCTGCTTGTCCTGCTGCTGCTGCTGAAGCTGTTGCTGCTTCTGCTGCATCTGCTGGATCTGCTGCGGGGACGGCGGTGGCGGCAGGGTCTGCAGGGCCTGGCCGTACTGCTGCTGGATCTGCTGGATCGGCAGCACGATGGGCGGCGGCGGCGGCACGAAGGCGCTGGTCATCTGGGCGGTAGCGCCGGGGACGCTCATCACCTGGATGCCGGCCTGGTTGGCCACCGCGATCTGGCCGACGCTACCGTCGGCGTTGGGCAGCAGCGAGATGCTGTTGGGCTGGCCTTCGGGGGCGGCGACGCCGGCCACCGTGGTGCCGCGGATGCCGATGGTGGCGACGGGGGTCTTGACCGACATGGCGTCGATGCCGGTCTTGGCCACCTCGCCCGACACGAACGAGAAGGAGCCGGTGACCACCGACACCGTTTCCTTGCCCTTGGCCGCCGCCGGGTCGTAGACCATCTCGTCGATGGTCATGCGGCCGTTGCCGCCCAGCGAGAACACCGCGCCATCGGCAAAGGTGATGCCGACCCGGCCACCCGAGGTGGTGGTCACCACGTCGCCCTGATAGACCGGGTCGCCGGACTTGATGGACGCCTGGGTGCCGTCGGGGTGGCGGACAGTCGCGTCGCCGGTGACCTTGGAGACGTCGCCGACGTAGCTCAGGCCGGTCTCGCCGCCGGCCTGGGCGTACTGGCCCGGTGCCAGCGGGCCGGCCAGGCGGGCCGCCAGGGGGCCGGCGATCACCGCGCCGTGATCGGTGACCAGGTCGGGCAGGTGGTCGTGGCTGAAATAGTCGCGCAGCAGCAGGTGCCTGCCGTCGGCGCCGGTCAGGTCCAGGTCGTGTCCGTGGCGGGCGAACTGGGCGTGCAGCAGCCAGTCGCCGCCGGGGATGGACAGCGAGCCGCCATGGGAGGCGTCCACAAGCGTGATGCCGGCGGACCCGGTGTCATTCAGGTCCGTGATGCGCAGATTGGCCGCGACGGTCATCGGTCCACCTTCATGCTTGCCCTTTGGGCCACCCCACCTCGTCGTAAGGGGTAGTTTAGCAAGCCGTCAGTAGGTCAGTAAACCGCTGAGTTAGTAGGAGATGGTTACGAAGCAACCTGCGGTGCGCGAGTCCATGTCGGCGGAATGCCATCGGCGATAGAACTTGAGGTTTAAAATTAGAATAGCTCGTCGCTATCCTCGCTATGGTCCAGATGGGCCCATTTGGCCATCTCGCCATCGTGCAGCTGGTCGGCCAGGCGGGTCAGCAGGTCGACGACCGTCGTCGAGGCACCTTCCATGGCATCCACCGCGGCATTGGCCGCCGCGGTATTGCCTTCCGCACTGGCGGCCAGCGCCTCGCGCGCGCGGCGGTGAACCTCCTCGTGCGGGGCGGTGAGGTCGCGGAAGCAGGGGTTGGTGGTGATGCCCTCGTCGGTAATGCCGTCGTACCACTTGCCCAGGCGGCAGCCATGGTGGTCGGGCAGGGACCCGGCGACAAGCTCGTTGCGCCCCAGCACCCCGTCGATCACCCGTCGCTTGAAGGCGATATGGTCGTTGCGCGCCACCTCGGCCAGCAGGGCGCCCGAGCCCAGCCCGGCAAAGGTGCCGACGCGGCTGTCGAGGTGCTCGCTCATGCGGCGCATGCCGTCGAGGACGTGTTCGAGGTTCTCGTCGTTGGAGCGGGCCAGTGCGGCCACGTGCTGGGTTCCGCCGGCCAGGTCGGTGGCCGACGCCGACTGGCGCTCGAGCGCGCCCGAAATGTCGCCCATGCGCTGTCCGACTGCCGCCACCCGGGTGGCGATGTCGCCCAGGCGGCCGCCCAGGTCGTCGACCAGCGACTGGCCTTCGCCGACGGTGACCGAACTGGCCTCGATGGCGGCGACGATGTCGTGCATGTCGGCGCGCAGGCGGTCGATGCGCCCGCGGATGTCCTCGGTGGCCCGGCCGGTCTGGCTGGCCAGCCCCTTGACCTCGCCCGCCACCACGGCAAAGCCCTTGCCCGCCTCGCCGGCCCGGGCCGCCTCGATGGTGGCGTTCAAGGCCAGCAGGTTGGTCTGGCCGGCCACCGCCTCGATGTCGGTGACGATCTGGCCGATGGCGGTCGAGGCCGCCGACAGTTCGCGCACCTTGGCCCCGGCGCCGCCGACCGCGCCGACGATGCGCTCGAACGCCGACAGGGCCGAGCGGCTGGCCCCCAGCCCGTGCTCGGCCGCCCTGCCGGCGTCGCCGGCGTCCTCGGCGGCAGCGGTGCTGTCGGTCGAGATGGTACGGATGGATTGGCGCATGGCGTCGACCGCCTCGGCCATGTCGGCGATCTTGCGGGCCGACAGCTCGATCTCGTGCTTCATGCGCGACAGCAGGATCATCGCCTCGTTGCCGAGGATGGCCGCCTCGACCAGCGAGCGCACCATCACCCGCTGGTCCAGATAGCGGTCGCGCTCGGCCACTTGGTGCAGGCGCT
>JBLNBU010000147.1:0-4772 GCA_050260215.1 Actinomycetota bacterium | reverse complement strand
CTTCCGGGCCGAGGACGAACATCCGCTGGCACTGCTCGACGAAGGCATTCGTGGCTACTGGATCGAGGACGCGGTGGCCGGAAAGCGGATGCCGGTAACTTCCGAACTGGCCAAGTCGTTGTCGCCGCTCGCCTTCTGCTTCTACCAGCCGCTGCCGGACACCAGGCTGACGCTCAGCAATGCGGTCTTCTTCGGGCTGCAGGACTGCCGCAACGATATCCTGGCCCTGATGGTCTCCGCGCTTCTCGGGGCGTGGATGGGGTCGCTGCCCGCCATGGGCTCAGGCCTGATTTTCGACATCCTGATCCCCCAGCAAATGAGCGGGCTGCTGTGGCAGGTGGGGCTGGCGCTGGTCATCCTGGCGCTCGGCCGTGCCGTGTTCAGCTTCGCCGGCAATGTCGCGTTCGCCCGCATTCGCACCCGCGCCTCGGCGCGGTTGAAGGCGGCGATGTGGGACCGCATCCTGCGCCAGCCGATGACCTTCTTCGGCCGCTACACTGCTCCCGAATTGCAGGCGAGGATCAGCACGGCGGAGAGCATGGTCGGCGCGGTCCACTCGGTGGCGCAGCAGTCGCTGGTCACCGCCGGGATGCTGATCAGCAACATCGTCACCATGGTCTGGCTGTCCCCGCCCGCCGCCCCGGCGGCGTTGGGGCTGCTGCTGCTGCTCGGCGCGGCGGTCGCACTCGCGGCCTGGGGCCAGAAGCAGGCGTTCAAGAACGGCGACCAGGCCGAGGGCTCGGTGACCACGTTCCTCCATGCACTGACCAACGGCGTGCGCAAGCTGCGACTGGCCGGGGCCGAAGAGCGGGCGTTCGTCAAATGGGGCGACCGGTTCACGTTGTCGCGCATCAAGCTCATCAACGTGCGCAAGGTTGGCAACGCCTTCTCCGTGTTCTCGACCCTTTACGGCACCGCCGCGCTTGCCGCCTTGTTTGGGGTGATCGCCTTGCTCAACAAGGATCCGGTGGGAGTGGGCGCGTTCTTCGGTTTCATCACCGCGTTCGGCATGGCGGTCTCCTCGATGGGGTCGTTGGGCAAGGCGGTGCTGAACCTGGCGCAGCAGTTGGCCTCCCTCTCCTATGCCCAGCCGGTTCTCGACGCCGTACCGGAGAAGCTGGTCAAGAAGGCCAATCCGGGACGGCTGTCGGGAGCGGTCGAGGTCGCCAATGTCGGGTTCCGCTACCCCGGCGACGGTGCCGTGGTGCTGCGAGGCGTCCAGTTCTCTGTCGAACCCGGTGAGTTCGTGGCCATCGTCGGTCCCACGGGCTGCGGCAAATCGACGCTGGTCAAACTGCTGCTCGGCCTGGAGACGCCTGTTGGCGGCGCGGTCCTCTACGATCAGCGCGAGCTTTCCGGCCTCGATCTCGACGCGGTGCGGCGGCAGATGGGGGTGGTGCTGCAGCGGCCCCAGCTGATGCCCACCAGCCTGTTCGAGAACATTCGCGGCACCGCCAATGTCGGCATGGAGGAGGTGTGGGAGGCCGCCCGCATGGCCGGCATCGCCGCCGAAATCGACGCCATGCCCATGAAGATGCACACCGTCGTCACCGAGGGCGCCCAGGGCATCTCCGGCGGCCAGCTTCAGCGCATCGCTATTGCCCGGGCCATCGTGCGCAACCCCGCCTTCCTGATCCTCGACGAGGCCACCAGCGCCCTCGACAACGTCACCCAGGCCGAAGTCACCAAGAACCTCGCGGGGCTGGCGTGCACGCGGATCGTCATCGCCCATCGCCTGAGCACCGTCGAGGGGGCCGACCGGATCATCGTGCTGGACGAGGGCAAGGTGGCCGAATCGGGCACCTACGGCGAGCTGATCAAGGCCGGAGGCCTGTTCGCCAAAATGGCCCGCCGGCAGCAGTTGGCCTGAGAACGGAACTTTCCGGCGGCAACCGTCACCAACATGACGAGAGACAGGGGGAAACGGTGATTGGAACCAAGCTCGATCTCGTCGACCACGGAGTCGGCGGGGAGAACAATCCCGAGGAGCTCAGGACCATCTTGGCCGGGGTGGAGGGCGGCCCGCTCGACACCAGGACGAAAGCCTAGCACGCGATGGAAGGGAGCTCGCCGTTCCGTTTGCCGGGTCGACGATTCGAGGATCTGGTTGCCGCCAACATGGCCCGGGTGTTCCGCTTCATCCTGAAGCAAGTGGGCAATCGCGCCGATGCCGAAGAGCTTACGCAGGAAACATTCCTGATCGCTTTTCGCTCTGCCGACCGGTTCCGGGGGGAGTCCACCCCCGAGACCTGGCTGTTCGGCATTGCCGTCAATGTGGTGCGCGGTCACCTCCGCCGCTCGCCTGAGCGCCGGCATCGCTTCATCGACGACGAGGTGTTGTCAGCGATGCCTTCTGAGGCGGAAGATCCTTTCCAATCGTTGGAAAGCTCACGGCGGGTCGCGGCCCTGGATGCCGCCCTGTCACGGCTTCCGCAGGACTGGCGCGAGACCGTGGTGTGCGTGGCGATGGAGGGGTTTTCCTACGAAGAGGCGGCCGCCATTCTGGGCGTACCCATCGGCACCGTGCGCAGCCGCCTGTCGCGCGCGCGCGACCGGCTCAAGGCGGAATTGGCGACGGAGGCGCGGGTATGACCGACGACCTTGAAGGCGATTTCCGCCGGCTGAACGAAATCTACGACCGAGCCATCCCCTCTCCGCGATTGCGGCAGGACCTGGACGCCCTTGCCCGCGTACAGCAACCGCGCCTGCTCGACAGGCTGAAGCGCCTGTTCGCATCGCTGCGGGCCAACTCGCAGGAACTCGCCGGTGTCGTTCCCTTGGGCGATGGTCAGCTTGACGCTGCCGTGGCCGGTACCGCGGAGCCGGGCTTGACGGCGCCTCGCGACGATGGAGAAACTGCAACTCTGGCAAGTCACCAGGATAGGCAGGACCAAGAGGAAGGGAACAAATGAACTTCAGCGAAACTAATGTGGACGGGATTCCGGTGATCGCCGGCAAGGGCCGTATCGACAGCGGCACTGCCAAGGCTTGCGAGGAGTATTTGTTGTCCCATGTCGGTGATGGGCGTCCGGCGCTTGTCCTGGATTTGGCAGATGTCGACTATGTCAGCAGTGCCGGCCTGCGGGTCCTGGTGATGGCTTCGAAGCGGGCCATGGGGTTGGGCATTGGGTTCGCCCTCTGCCGCCTTCAGGAAAACGTCGCCGAGGTCCTCGAGATCAGCGGTCTCGATGATGTTCTCGGTGTCCATGCCGATCTTGCTGCCGCTCTGACTGCGGTCAAGGGATGACATGATGACGGCCGCGACCCTCGATTTATCAATGATCGGCGAGGGAGACGGGACGGCGGACCTTCAGTCAACGTTCGAGGAATTCTGCGAGCGCAACGGCGTGCCGCGGAAGGCGGCGATGCAGGTCATGCTCGCCCTCGAGGAATTGGTGGTGAATACGAAGCTCTACGGCTTTCCGGAAGGAGGAGACCGGCGCGTCGACCTGCACGTTCAAGTCGACGGCAGGGAATTGATCTGCGATGTTGTCGACGGAGGAATCGCCTTCGACCCGTTCACCGAAGCGCCGCCGCCCGATCTCAGCAATCCTACGGCCGAGCGACGGGTGGGCGGCCTGGGGGTTCATATCGTCAAGCGGACCATGGACCAGGTGTCCTACCAAAGGGATGGCGATCACAACCGCGTCCGCCTGACCAAGCGATTTTGAAAATCAAGGTTCGAAACTGTGGGGATGAGCGTGGGGGGCGAGGTCGAACGGAGGGTTGATGGGCGGTTCAGGCGGCTGATTGCCGATCCGCTGACGATGCGCATCGTGCTGCCCGTGGTGACGACCACCGTAGTGGCGACGGCGCTGTCGGCGTTCCTGATTTTCGGCAAATTCGACCGCAGCCTGTCCGAGTTCGAACAGTCCCGCTTCACCTTTGCCCTCGGCAACATCGGTGCGGTGTTCGTCCGCGACCTCGACCTGGGGCTTGACCTCGAGCAGATCGGCAATGCGCAGGCCGTGCTCGAACGCCAAGCGTCGATGAACCCGGATATTGCGGCGTTGGCCCTGTTCAATGCCCGCGGCCAGGTGCTTGCCCACGTCGGGGTAAAGCCGCTCGGCGAGATCCCCGCCTCCTGGCTGGCCCGCAACGAGGCAAGCGGCAGCCGGCTATGGTCGGTTGCCAGCAAGGATGCGCAGATCGTCGGCCTGCGGTTGTCCAACAGTTTCGACCAGACAGTGGGTGGGGTGCTGTTGGGCTATTCGGGCGGACTTCACCAGGAATTGGCGGATCGGATGGCGCGCGACCTGGCTCTCGGGGCAGTCGGGGTGGCCGGTCTGGCGGTGCTGATTTCGTTCCTTGTGTCAGTGCTGCTGATTTCGCGTGTCCACCGCACCCTGGGCAAATTGAACGCACAACTCCAATCCGGCGACGAGGCCGCGCAGCAACTCCGGCAGGTAGCGCATTCGGCCCTGGACGAGTTGGAGGCGGCAAACGCCAAGGTAGCCGCAATGATCGAACCCGGGGAGCGCAATGCGACCGCTCACCAGCCGTGATCCCGTCGAAGGCGCGCTGTCGCCGGTTCGCTGGCTGTTCGGGCTGTTGCTGGCCCTGCTGCTGGCTGCCCAGCTGGGACTCGCCGTCTATGCCTGGGCACTGGTCAAGCGCGACGTGTCGCCGGAGATGGACCGCAAGGCAACAGCCGTGGCCCAGATCCTGCGCGACAAAATCGCATATGCAGTCGAAAGCGGCGTGCCTTTCGAGAAGCTGGTGGGGGTCGAGCCGTTTTTCGCCGAGGTGATCCGGGTCAATCCGGACATTGC
>JBLNBU010000146.1:0-4882 GCA_050260215.1 Actinomycetota bacterium | reverse complement strand
AGTGGTGTCGTTGCGCTTCAAGATGGCGTCGATGACCAGCTTCTTGAAGCGCACGTGGTCGTTCTTGGCGATCTGCAGGATCGAGGCGGCGGTGCCCAGCGAGGCGAACTCCTCGACGCGGGTGTCGAGCACGTGGGCCGCGGCGTTCAAGGTTTCCAGCACCCGGCCGATGCCGGCGGCGTTCTCCTTGGACAGCCCCGAGATCACGGTGGTGCTGTGCGACACCTCGGTGGTCGACTGGCGCTGCTGGGCCAGGATGTCGGCCACCTCGCGCATGCGCTGGCCGGCGCCGCCCACCTCGTCGGCGATGGAGTGAAGGCGGTCAACCACGTCCTCGACCGCACTGCGGCCGCCGTCGACCGCCTGGGCGCCGGCCCGCATGGTCGAGACGATCGAGCCCATCTGCCCCAGCAGCGCGTCGATGCGGCCGCGGATGTCGCAGGTGGCCTTGCCGGTCTGGTTGGCCAGGTTCTTGACCTCGCCGGCGACCACGGCGAAGCCCTTGCCCGCCTCGCCGGCCCTGGCCGCCTCGATGGTGGCGTTCAACGCCAGCAGGTTGGTCTGGGCCGAGATGGCGTCGATCTCGCCCACGATCTCGCCGATGCGGTTGGAGGCGTCGGACAACTCCCCCACGGTGCGCGAGGCCTCGGCCACCACGGTGTGGATGTTGTCCATGGTCGAACGCGCCGTCCCGGCCGTCTGCACCCCGGCATGGGCCCCGGCCTCGGCGACGGCGGCGGTGTCGACCACGGCGGCGGTGGTCTCGGCGATGCGGTTGGTCGAGGCCACCATCTGCTCGATGGCGGCGGCCACCGATTGGGTCTCGTCGGCGACACGCAGGATGTCGCTGACCATGCGTGCCAGGATGATGCCGGCCTCATTGGACTGGACGGCAGCGGCGACCACGCTTTCCAGCTGGGTCTGCATGGCGTCGGCCAGCTTGCGTTCGCGGTCCGACACCATGGCAAGCTGCTCGCGCTGGGCGCCTTCGAACTCGGCGATCTTCTCGGCCTCTTCCTTGAGGAAGCGCACGGCGCCGGCCATCTTGCCGATCTCGTCGTCGCGGTCGGCAGAGGGCAGCTCGATGTCGAAGTCGCGCCGCGCCAGCCGTTCCATGGAGCCGGTCATCGCCTGGATCGGCCCGGCGACGCCGCGCGACACCAGCATGGCCGACAGCGCCGACAGCAGCACCGCGCCCACCCCCAGCAGGGCCATGAAGTGCCTGGCGTCAGTACGTGCGGTCATGTAGGCGTCGGCGTTGATGGACACCTCGCACACGCCGGCGACGATGCCGCTGTATTCGATCAGCGGAAACAGCAGCGACGACTGGCGGCGGCCATCCCGCTCGACCGAGCGGTACAGCGGGTCGTTGTCGGTGAACACCTTGCGCACCTCGTCGGAGGTGAACAGGCTGTCCGTGATGGTGGTGGCCAGCAGCTTGACCGAACCGCTGCCGTCGGGCAGCCAGATGCCGGCGTCGGCGTTGGCGGCGTTCTTGAACTCGGTCATGAACTCGCTGTCCATGTCCGAGCCGAACTCGACCGAGCCCACATGCACCCCGTCCTTGAGGATCGGCACGATGCCGCGCGCAGCGGCGCCGGCCACCCCGGATTCGAGACCGCGCACCGGATGGCGGTCGGCGTTGGCCGCCACCAGCATCTTGCGGAACGACAGGTCGTCGCCGAACTTCTCGGGCTTGTGCAGGCGCAGGAACGAGCGGTTGTCGGGGGTGTGGAACTGGAACTGGTCGAACCCGAACTCGTCGTGCACGGCGGCGAAGGGCTCGGCGTAGAGCCGAGCCAGCGATGCGCGGTCGCCGGAGGCCAGCGCCTCGGCCACCGCCGGATTGCCGGCGACGAAGCGGGCCAGAATCTCGCCTTCCTTCTCGACGGTGCCTATGGATTCCACCAGGTGGTTCATGCTGGCGGTCAGCTCGTTGCGCTCGGCATCGGCGATGATGGACGCCAGGTAGCGATCCGCCGCCACGATGACCGCCAGCGCGGTGGCCACGCACGCGCCCGCCATGGCCAGGGCGAACCTGGTGGTCAGTTTCAACGCCATCTGAATGCTCCCCGCCCGAACCGCCCGCGACCCCATGTCGAAAGGCGGGGCAAAAGATATCCATTCGGTATTAATCTGAAAAGTCTCTAATATGACTGAAGCCGCATATTCACTACCCCTCCTCCTCGACCGCCACCAGCACCGAGCACGGCGCGCGCGACAGCAGTGAGACGTCGACCGACCCCGACCACCACCGGGCCAGGCGGCCGCGGCGGCGATGGCCCAGGACGATCAGGTCGGCGCCCACCTCGCGGGCGCAGGCGGCGATCTCGTCGACGGGGACGCCATAGGCGATGCGGCCTTCGGCCACCAGCCCGCGGGCAGCCAGGCGGCCCAGGCCGAAGTCGAGGACCTCGCGGTGCAGGGCCTCCTCGCGGCCGCGCAAGTCCTCCGGCCCCACCGCCTCGGCGATCAGCATGCCGGCGGGCGCGGGCACCACCGCCAGCAGGGTCACCGCGGCGCCCAAGGCCTGGGCCAGCTCGGCCCCCTGGCGCAGCGCGCAGGCGCCTTCCTTCGATCCGTCGTAGGCCAGCAAGAGATGACGGAACATGGGCCCTACTCCACTGCCACCGCCGCGGAGCGGGCACGCCCCGGGCGGCGCATCATCAGGGTCAGCGGCATGGCACCCAGCGCCAGGCCGGTCATCAGGCGGAAGTCGTCGAGAAAGGCTACCAGCGTGGCCTGCCGGGTGATTTCGGCGTCCAGCGCCGCCGCCCCCTGAAGGGTGCCCAGCGACCACAGCCGCGCCACTCCAGCCGCCGCCATCGCCGGATTGAACGGGGTGGCCTGGGCGGCCAGCTCGGAATGCATCACCTGGGAATTGCGCGACAGCAGGAAGATCACCACCGAAATGCCGATGCTGGACCCGATGTTGCGCATCAGGCTGAACAGCGCCGTGCCCTGGGTGCGCAAGACGGGATCGAGGGTGGCGAAGGTCACCGTCGACAGCGGCACCATGACGAAGCCCAGCCCCAGCCCCTGGGTGACGCCGGTGCGCACCAGGGCGCCGGGTCCCACGTCGAGGTTGAAGTGGCTCATCTCCCACAGCGACAGCGCGATCAGGGCCAGGCCGAAGGCGATCAGGGCGCGGGGGTCGACGCGGCCGATCAGACGGCCGACCAACATCATCGCCGCCATGGTGCCGATGCCGCGCGGCGCCATCACCAGCCCGGCGGTCAGCACCGGCCAGCCCAGCAGGGTCTGCAGGAAGGGCGTCAGCAGTGCCAGCGTCGCCAGCAAGATGACGCCCACCACGAAGATGAAGGCCAGGCCGGTCACCAGGTTGCGGTCGGCGAACAGCCGGCGGTCGATGAACGGGGCCTCGGCGGTGACCAGGTGGACGGCGAACAGGTAGAAGCCCAGCCCCGCAGCCACCGCCTCGGCGACCACCTCGCGCGAGGAGAACCAGTCCAGCTGCTCACCGCGGTCCAACATCAGCTGCAGCGCGCCGATGCCCACCGACAGCACGGTGAACCCCAGCCAGTCGAAGCGCCGGTGCCCCTCGCTGCTGCGCTCGGCCAGCGCCACCCCCAATCCCAGCGCGGTCAGCACGCCGATGGGCAGGTTGATGTAGAAGACCCAGCGCCACTGCCAGTTCTCGGTCAGCCAGCCGCCCAGGCTGGGCCCCAGGATGGGGCCCACCATCACCCCCATGCCCCACAGGGCCATGGCGCGGCCGTGGCGTTCGCGCGGATAGGCGTCCAGCAGCACCGACTGGGCCAGGGGCACCAGCGGGGCGCCGAACACCCCCTGGGCCAGGCGGAACAGCACCATCTGCTCCAGCGAGCGCGCCATGCCGCACAGGCCCGAAGCGACGGTAAAACCCGCCACCGCGGCGATGAACAGCCGCTTGCGGCCGAAGCGCTCGGACAGCCAGCCGGTGGGCGGGGTCATGATCGCCGCGGCGACGATGTAGCTGGTCAGCACCCAGTTGATCTGGTCCGAGGTCGCCGCCAGCGTGCCCTGCATGTAGGGCAGCGCCACGTTGGCGATGGTGGTGTCCAGCGCCTGCATGACGGTCGCGGCCATCACCAGCACGGTCAGCAGCGCGGTGTTGCCCATGGCCGGCCTCAGTCGAACAGGTCGGCAAGGTGGCGGCGATGGCCGGTGTCGATGCGCACCTCGACGCTCATGCCGGCGGCCAGCGGCGGCGCGCCGTCGGGGACGTCCAGCTCGAGGCGGACCGGCACCCGCTGCACCACCTTGACCCAGTTGCCCGAGGCGTTTTGCGGCGGCAGCACGGCGAATTCGGCCCCCGTCGCCGGGCTGACGCTGGCCACGCGGGCGTGCCAGCTGCGCCCCGGATAGGCGTCGACCTCGACGGTGGCGGGGTTCCCCGGCGACAGGTAGGTCAGCTCGGTCTCCTTGGGGTTGGCCTCGACCCACGGCTTGGCGCCGAGCAGGCTGAAGGCGGGCGTGCCCGGGGCCAGCACCTCGCCCGGCTGCAGCTGGTCCACATTGGCGACAACGCCGTCGATGGAGGCGTGCACCTCGGTCTGGGTCAGGTCGTACTCGGCCTTGTCCACCGCCGCCTTGGCCGCCAGCCAGCGCGGGTGCTGCTGGATCGGCCGGTCGGCGTCGCCGCCCAGCTGGGCCAGCACCGCCTGGGCCTCCTGCTGCAGGGCGGCCAGATGGGACTGGGCGCCGGCCAGGTTGCGCCGCGCCGCGTCCAAGCTGGCGACGGCGGCGACGCCGCGGCCGGCCAGGGATTCCTGGCGCTCGAACTCGCGCTGGAAGAAGGCCAGGTCGCTGGCCGCCTGGGCGCGGTCGGCCGAGCGCTGGCGATAGGTGGCCTGCAGCGCCGCCAGGTCGACCTCGGCCT
>JBLNBU010000145.1:0-28669 GCA_050260215.1 Actinomycetota bacterium | reverse complement strand
CGCAACCACGCCCTCCTGGTGGTCGCCGAGGGCTGCAAGACCGAGAAGGGCGAGAAGGTCACCACCCTTCACCGCGGTGGTTCGGCCACCTATGGCGGCATCGGCCAGTATCTGGGCGACTGCCTGGCCGAGATGGTCGATGCCGAGACCCGGGTGACCGTGCTGGGCCACGTCCAGCGCGGCGGCATGCCCTGCATGCGCGACCGCCTGATCGCCTCGGCCTTCGGCGTGCACGCCGTCGACCTGATCGCCCAGGGCAAGATGGACCGCATGGTCGCCTGGCAGCACGGCCAGGTCGCCGACGTGCCGCTGTCCGAGGTGGCGGGCATCACCCGGGCGGTGGATCCCTATGGGACGCTGGCGCTGACCGCCCGCGGCCTGGGCATCTACATCGGCGAGGGCGGCTGACGCCACGAAAATGGCGCGGACCGCTGGTCCGCGCCGGGCGGGGGCGTCCAGCTCCCCGGATCGATCAGTACAGGTAGTTGAGCACGCTGCCCGGGCGCACGCTGGGCGGGGCGGTGGCGCGCAGGCTGGTCTCGTAGGCGCCGATGCCGCGGACCATGTCGCTGCGGAAGTTGGCGTCGGGGTTGTCGCTGCCCGGATCGGACTCGGTCGCCTGATAGGCCAGCAGGTTGCGCATGATCAGCGGAGTGAACACGCCGCTCCGGCTGTCGTCGCGGCGACGCTTGCCGGTGCCTTCCTCGAACTGGGATTGCTGGCGGTAATGGAGGATCGACTCCTCGTTGACGCCGATGTTCGGCGCGAAGCTGAGATCCTCGACCCGGGGCTGGGCATAGGTCGCGACGTTGCGGCCGCCAGAGCCGACGCGGCTGGTTGCCGCGGCGGTCATGCCGGTCGCTGTCGCTGCCGATATCCTGTTCGTCCCGAGTGCCATAGCTACACTGAGCCTACTTTAATCCGATCTTAAGATACTCCCTTGGGGCCTGAATGTGAAGCCGATTCCGCAGCCTTCCTCGCGGAAGAAGCCAAGAATCCAGGGAATCTGCGGGGCAACCCGGAAAGTCGGCTAAGCGCCGCGGCCAATAGGTCCAAGGGCGGCGGCAAATAGAGAATTCAAGTTGAACATGGTGCGATTCGATTTCGGGGCAAGGCTCGATCTGCTTTTGCTTGCCGGGCTGGGAAATGCCCGATTGCCCGTGCGCCATTGGTAGGGGGCGTGAATTTGGCCGCGCCCCACTGTTCCATGGCAGCCGTCCGGTGATCGCTGCCGACGAGTTTGTGTCCCGTTAACCTTTGGTCGGCTATATATTGGGGTCAGGCCGACAAATGGGCGGAGGGACGTGCTTTGGGTGACGGCGACGACATGCTGGCTGCGCTGGGCGGCGGCGAAAAGACGCCCGAGGCCGTCTACGACGTCTCGGTCGAGGTCTATGCGGTTCTGGGCACCGCCAACCTGCCCATCGCCCAGCTGCTGAAGCTGGGCCGCGGCGCCGTCGTCGAACTGGACCGTAAGGTCAACGACCCCGTCGATCTGCTGGTCAACCGCAAGCGCATCGCCAAGGCCGAAGTGGTGGTCGTCGAGGACCACCTGGCGGTCACCATCACCGAAGTGCTCAAGCGCTCGGCCGACTAGCCCGAGCCGGGCAGCAGCAGCGCGACCGCATCCTTGTCCAGCGTCGAGCCGGGGCAGGCCACCTTGGCGGCGCCCCAGCGCACCGCCTCGTGCAGCGCCGCCGGCATCTCCATCCCCAGCGCCAGCCCGTGCGCCAGGCCGGCGGCGAAGCAGTCGCCCGCCCCGGTGCTGTCGACCGCCCGCACCGGCGGGGCAGGGGCGTGCAGGCGCTCGCCCGCCGCCCCGAACGCCGTCGCCCCGTCGGCACCATGGGTCACGACCATCCAGCGCAAGGCGTCGCCGGCCACCCGGCGGCCGGCGGCCAGCGGGTCGGCCAGGACCGCCGCATCCAGGTCGGAGGCCGAGCCGACCAGCACCGGAACGGGGAACAGGCCGTCCTCGATGGGCGGGATGTGGGCGATGACCGGGCAGCGCGCCGCATGGGTAGCCAGCAGGGGCGCCAGGCCGGGGGCACGGGTGCGCACATAGATGCAGTCGGCGGCAATGCCCGCCAGCCGGTGGGGCGGCCCGGGCTCGCGCGAGCGCACAAGGTTGACGATGGTGCGCTCGCCCTTGGGATCGACCATCACCAGCGAGCGGGTCGACGGACCCGGCACCCGCAGCACCGACCCGGTATCGACCCCGGCGGCGGCCAGTTCGGCCAGCAAGACGCCCCCCAGCGCATCGTCGCCGACCACGGTGACCAGCGACACGGCGTGGCCGCCATGGGCCAGGGCGACGGCGGTGTTGGCCCCGCCGCCGCCCAGGCGGGGTTCGGGCGGACGGCCCTGCAGGTGGCCGCCTTCGCGCATGGGCTCGTCCAGGCGCACGACCTCGTCGCGCGCCACGCTGCCCACCACGGCGATGCGGGCCATCACTGCCACCAGTCGTCGGGGCCGGCAACCTCGCGCAGGTCGATGGAGACGCCGACCTCGATCGGCAGGCACAGCAGGTTGATGGACCGGATGTTGCCGAAGACGTTGTCGGGGTTGCGGTGGAAATTGTCGACCTCGACCAGCGGCGGCAGGTGCCACCAGGCCCGGTAGCCCATGGCCTGGATGATCGAGATCAGCCGGGGCGAGTTGTGGCGGCGGTCGTTTTCGACGTAAAGCGCCGGCCGATGGCGGAAGATGGTGCCGGCCGCCCCGTCGAGCACGTCGCATTCCGCCCCTTCGACGTCGACCTTGAGCAGGCGCAGGCTGGACAGCTCGAGCTGGTCGATGGCCTGGACCGCGACCGGCTCGGTGGCGGCACCGGCTTCGCCGGTCAGCGCCATGCCGCCGAAATTAGCGGCGTCCTGGTGGTGCAGCACCGGCACGTGCAGCGGGCCGCTGTCGCGCCGGCCGACGGCGGCGTGAATGGCCGAGACGTTCTCGATCTCGTTCAGCGCCAGGTTGCCGCACAAAAGGTGGAACAGCAGCCGCTGCGGCTCATAGGCGAACACCCGGCCTTCCGGTCCGACCAGCCGGGCCAGCGGCAGGGTCAGCGCCCCGATGTTGGAGCCGGCCTCGACGACCACGTCGCCCGGGTGCAACAGTTGCCTGAACAGGGCGACCTCGGCTTCCGAGAACTCGCCGTAGCGCTCCAGGCAACCGCCCACATAAGTGTCGCCGGACAAGAACATCATGTGCCCGTGGCGGCAGCGCCGCACCCGCACCCCGCCCGGCGTACCCTCGGCCATGGCGTCAGGCCGCCGCCTTGGCGGCGGGCAGTTCCGGCTTGTCCGCGGGCGCCTTGGACGGCATCACCGAGATCAGCGAGGTCACCAGCGCCGCCAGGTACGGCATGGACTGCACCACCATCATGATCGACCACAGCCGCACGTCGGGGTCGTAGTAATTGTCCTTGGGCATCAGGCAGACCACGGCGGCGATCCACTGCAGCACCATCAGCACGGTTTCCTCGGACGCCATCAGGAAGCCCTGGGTGAAGGCCGCCTTGTTGGCCATCTTGGGCGTGCGCATGAACGGCGTCGACTTGGTGAAGATGCCCTGCCACATGGCGCGCGCGATCGAGTAGGTCAGGCCCATGCCGGCGATGGCCGACAGTACCCGCTGCTTGCGCGTGCACTTCACCCGGGTGGTGTACAGGAACATGTGGTGGACGATCTTGGCGACGAACACGCCCACCGTCGGGATGGTGAAGATGGCCAGCGGCGCGTCGAAATAGCGCGGCGCCAGCACCATGCCCAGCGACCACAGCAGGCTGACCACGGTGAACACCAGATAGAAGGCGTCGGCGAACCACGGCAGCCAGCCCGAGACGAAGTGGTACTTCTGCGCCGCGGTCAGGTGGGTCTTCTTGAACGGCACCAAGCTCTTCCAGTGCGCCTTCAGGATCTGCACCGCTCCGTAGGCCCAGCGGAAGCGCTGCTTCTTGTAGGCCATGAAGCTGTCGGGCACCAGGCCGTGGCCCATGCGCTCCTGGATGTAGCAGGATTCATAGCCGGCCTTGAACAGGCGCAGGCCCAACTCGGCGTCCTCGACGATGCACCACTCGGCCCAGCCGCCGGCCTCGACCATGGCCTGCTTGCGGACCAAGGTCATGGTGCCGTGCTGGATGATGGCGTTGGCCTCGTTGCGGAACACCATGCCGATGTCGAAGAAGCCGGCGTATTCCCAGTTGATCATCTCCTTGAACAGGTCGTGTTCCCATTCGCGGTGATCCTGGGGGGCCTGGACGTGGCCGACCTTGGGGTCGTCGAAATAGGGCACCAGGCTGGACAGCCAGTCGCGGCGGACCTGGTAGTCGGAATCGACCACGCCGATGATCTCGGCGTCCTCGGCGGTCTGGGTCAGCGCGAAGTTGAGCGCGCCGGCCTTGGCACCCGGCCACGGGGCCAGGTGGAAGAACTTCACCCGCTCGCCCAGGGACTCGCAGTACTCCTTGACCGGCTTCCACACCGCCTCGTCCTTGGTGTTGTTGTCCAGCACCAGGATCTCGAAGTTGGGGTAGTCGAGCGCCATCAGGCTGTCGATGGTCAGCTTCACCATCTCGGGCGGTTCGTTGTAGCAGGGCAGGTGCAGCGACACCTTGGGGAAGCGCGTGCACGAGCCGGGCGGCATGGGCTTGAAGCCGCGGCGCATGCGGCCGGCCCAGGTCAGCTCGGTCAGCTCGATGCCTGAGATCAGCACGACCACGAGCAGCAGCAGCTGGGCGGGCAGCAGCACGCCGATCATCAACTCGGTGGCCGGGGCCATGTCGCGGATCATGGGCACCGACATGGACCAGATGACCATGGATGCGGCCATCTGCACCAGGACCGCGAAGAAGATCTTGCCGGGCAGGCGCAAATCCTTCCACCGCGCCAGGAAGAAGGCCACGGGAAGGAAGGCGATCAGGGTCGCCGCGGCGGCCTGGAACGGCCATTCCTTGAACTCGATCACCGGGCCGATCCACGAGAACTTGGGCTCGCGGTCGGCGGTGTAGAGGCCCCAGTGGGTTTCCACCGGTCCCCCTTCCAGGCGGAACTTCCACGGCTGGTCGAAGGCTTCGATGATGTTGTAGTCGATGCCTTCCTGGGCGGCCAGGTTGACGAAGCGGCGCAGGAACAGGGCCTGGTTGACCAGGCTGGGCTCGGCCTCGCGGCGGGTCTTGCCGGCGGTGGGCCAGCCGATTTCGCCGATGAAGATCGGCTTGTCGGGGTGCACGGCGCGCACGGCGTTGAGCTTCTCCATGAAGAAGTCCAGCGCCCGGTCGACCGGGATGCCTTCCCAGTAGGGCAGGATGTGGATGGTGATGAAGTCGACCTCGGCCGCCAGTTCGGGGTGCTCGACCCAGACGTGCCACGGCTCGGCGGTGGTCACCTTGACCCGGTCGGGGATGGCGGCGCGCACCCGCCGCAGATAGCGGATCAGCTGGGGCACGGTGACGCGGTCGAGCAGGATCGCCTCGTTGCCGACCACCACGCGCTCGACGTTCTGGTTGTCGCGGGCGATCTTGATGATCTTCTCGATCTCGACTTCGTTCTTGGCCAGGCGGCGGTCGACCCAGGCGCCGGGGATCACCTTCAGCCCGTACTTGGCCGCCAGCTCCGGCACCTGGTCCAGGCCTTCGAGCGTCGAGTAGACGCGCACCGATTCCACCTTGCCGGCCAGCCGGGCCAGGTCCTCGTCCAGCTCGGCGCGCGAGGGCAGCTTTTCCTCGTCCAGCAGTGGATTTTGCTCCACCGCGATGGGATCGTCGTCGGCGCGATACGGGCTGAACGACACGCTCTTGATGGTGCCGGCCCACGGCAGTCCGGATTGCGGCCGGTTCATAACCGCCCAGAACCCGAGGTTGCCCAGCACGATCAGCAGCAGAACCACGAAGCCGGAGAGACGCATGGAGGTTGGTTGCCCGTAGTCGAGTGGAAAGGGGTATCCAGAGGCGCCCATTCGGGCGGGCGGAAGGCCTTGCGGATGGCGGCGATCATTATCCAAAAAGGCTTTGCTGTCCAGGCGCGCGAGGGCGCAAGGCCTGCCCCGCGCCACCGGTGCCGCCGATCCCCATTCGACCACGGGAGTATGGCGAAAGTGTGTTCCCGCCGGGGGCTGGCATCGGGCCGGGGATTGGAGTAAACCCGTGCGTCCCGCCATTGATGCCGCCAGGTCATGACAGCCAGTCCGCTCAAAGCCATTCCCGCCCGCATCGCCGACGAGCTTGGCGTGCGCGAGGCCCAGGTCGCCGCCACCGTCGCCCTGCTGGACGAGGGCAACACCGTGCCCTTCATCGCCCGCTACCGCAAGGAGGCGACGGGCGGCCTGGACGACACCCAGCTGCGCACCCTCGAGGAGCGGCTGGTCTATTTGCGCGAGCTGGAGGAGCGGCGTGCCGCCATCCTCGCCTCGGTGGCCGAGCAGGGCAAGATGACGCCCGAGCTGGAAGCGCAGATCAACGGCGCCGACACCAAGGCGCGCCTGGAAGACCTGTACCTGCCCTACAAGCCCAAGCGCCGCACCAAGGCCCAGATCGCCCGCGAAGCGGGCCTTGAGCCGCTGGCCGACGCGCTGCTGGCCGATCCCGCCCTGGTGCCCGAGCAGGCGGCCGCGCCCTATGTGGATGCCGAGAAGGGCGTCGCCGACGTCAAGGCCGCCCTGGACGGCGCCCGCCAGATCCTGATGGAGCGCTTCGCCGAGGATGCCGAGCTGCTGGGAGCCCTGCGCGAGCAGCTGTGGGAGTCAGGCGTTCTGGTGTCGACCGTGGCCGAGGGCAAGACCGAGGAAGGCGCCAAATTCTCGGACTATTTCGATTACCGCGAGCCGATCCGGGCCATTCCGTCGCACCGGGCGCTGGCCTTGTTCCGTGGGCGCAACGAGAACGTTCTGTCCCTGAAACTGCTGACCGCCGAGGAGGCGGCGCGCGAGGACGGCGCCCTACCCGCCGGTCCCGGCGAGGCCGAGGCCCGCATCGCCCGGCGCTTCGGCATCGCCGACCGCGGCCGTGCGGCCGATCCGTGGCTGCTGGAAACCGTGCGCTGGGCCTGGCGCATCAAGATCCATCTGCATTTGGAGTTGGAGCTGACCGGGCGCCTGCGCGAGGCCGCCGAGGAAGAGGCGATCGTCGTTTTCGCCCGCAACCTGCGCGCCCTGCTGCTGGCGGCGCCGGCCGGGCAGAAGGTGACGCTCGGCCTGGATCCGGGCATCCGCACCGGCGTCAAGGTGGCGGTGGTCGACGCCACCGGCAAGCTGCTGGAGACCACCACCGTCTATCCGTTCCCGCCCAAGAACGACGTTCTGGGCGCGGTGATGGCGCTGGCCTCGCTGTGCCGCAAGCACAAGCTGGAGCTGGTCGCCATCGGCAACGGCACCGCCAGCCGCGAGACCGACCGCCTGGTGGTCGAGATGGTCAAGCGCCACCCCGAGCTGAAGCTGGACAAGCTGGTGGTGTCCGAGGCCGGCGCCTCGGTCTATTCGGCTTCCGAGCTGGCGGCCCACGAATTCCCCGGCCTCGACGTCTCCCTGCGCGGTGCGGTTTCGATCGCCCGCCGCCTGCAGGACCCGCTGGCCGAACTGGTCAAGATCGACCCGAAAAGCATCGGCGTCGGCCAGTACCAGCACGACGTCAACCAGCCGCGCCTGGGCCGCTCGCTCGACGCGGTGGTCGAGGACTGCGTCAACGCCGTCGGTGTCGAGGTCAACACCGCCTCGGCGCCGCTGCTGGCCCGCGTTGCCGGTCTGACGCCGGCGGTGGCCACCAACATCGTCGCCTTCCGCGACCGCAACGGCCCGTTCGCCGGGCGCGAGGCGCTCAAGCAGGTCGACCGCCTGGGGCCGAAGGCGTTCGAGCAGGCGGCGGGCTTCCTCAGGGTAATGAACGGCGCCAATCCCCTGGATGCCTCGTCCGTGCATCCCGAGGCCTACCCGGTGGTCGAGCGCATCGTCGCCGCCACGGGCCGCGACGTGCGCACCCTGATCGGCGACGTCGCCTTCCTGCGCAGCCTGGATCCCGGCCGCTTCACCGACGACCGCTTCGGCGAGCCCACGGTGCGCGACATCCTGCGCGAGCTGGAAAAGCCCGGCCGCGACCCGCGCCCGGCCTTCAAGACCGCCGCCTTCAAGGAGGGCGTCGAGACCCTGGCCGACTTGAAGCCCGGCATGATCCTGGAAGGAGTGGTGACCAACGTCACCAATTTCGGCGCCTTCGTCGACGTCGGCGTCCACCAGGACGGGTTGGTGCACGTCTCGGTGCTGGCCGACCGCTTCGTCAAGGACCCGCACGAGGTGGTCAAGCCCGGCGACGTGGTGAAGGTCAAGGTCATCGAGGTCGACCTGAAGCGCAAGCGCATCGCATTGTCCATGCGCATGGGCGAGCAGGCGGCCAGGCCGCGGTCTGACGAGCCCCGCCAACGCGATCAGCGCGACCAGCGCGGGCCCAGGCCGTCGGCGCCCAAGCCGGCGTCCAAGCCGGCAGCGCCGCCCGCCGGCGGCGCCCTGGCCGAGGCCTTCGCCCGCGCCCGCAACAAGGGGTGAGACCCATGCGCCGCCTCGCCGTTCCGCTGCTTGGCCTGCTGCTCTGCCTCATGGCCGCCGGACCGGCGCGGGCGCTGCCCTCGGCGCCGGGCGCCAACGATCCCAACATCGTCGTCGGCGTCATCGCCACCCTGTCGGGGCCAGGCGCCCTGGCCGGGCAGGACATGGTCGACGGCTTCAACCTGGCCATGCGCCACCTGGGCGGCCGCTTCGCCAACCAGGAGGTGCGCGTGGTGGTCTCCGACGACCGCGGCGCCGTTGACAACTCGGTGGCGGCGGCACGCCGCATGGTCGAGCGAGAGAAGATCGACTTCGTGCTGACCGCCACTTCGCAGTCGTCCATGGCGGCGCTGGCCCCGGTGCTGTTCAACGCGCATGTGTTCGTGCTCAACCTGGGTGGCCAGCCGGCCAACCTGTCGGCGGCCGATTGCAGCCCGTGGCTGTTCCAGCTGGGCACGCCCCCCCAGGCGGTCCACGAGGCCGCCGGCCTGTGGCTGGTGGGAGAGCACGCGCGACGCATCGCCGTCATCGGCGCCGACGCGCCGGCCACCGACGACGCGGTGACGGTGCTCAAGCGCACCTTTCCCGGCGAGGTGGCGGTGGTGATCAAGCCGCACCACGGCTCGGCCCAGTACTCGGCCGAGATCGCCAAGCTGCGCGAGATCAAGCCGGACATAGTCTACACCCTGCTGACCGGCGGCATGGGTGTCGAGTTCGTGCGCGCCTACAACGCCTCGGGGCTGCGGGCCGAGACGCCGCTGGTGGGGCCGTGGACGGCGTTCGAGCGCCCCATGCTGCCCGCCATGGCCGAGGCTGCCGCCGACATCGCCAACATCGCGCCGTGGTCGCCCGACCTCGATACCCCGCAGAACAAGCGCATGGTCACCGATTTCGAGGCCGAGCACGGCCGTGCCGCCACCGCCTGGGTCGCCCAGGGCTACGACGCCGCCATGGCGCTGGATGCGGCCCTGCGCGCCACCGGCGGGCGCACCAACGACCAGGACGCCCTGCGCAATGCGCTGAGACACGCCGAGATCGCCTCGGTGCGCGGCAGCTTCCGCTTCAATACCAACCACACGCCGGTGATCAACCTGTACCTGCGCCGGGTCGGCCGCGACGCCAAGGGCCGCCTGAACCAGGAACTGCGTGGGGTGCTGGTCAAGGATTGGCGCGACCGCGGCGCCGGGCAGTGCCCCATGCGCTGGGTCGAGGAACTGCCCCAGGCCGCCAAGCCGCCCCAGCCGGCCAAGCCGCTGCCCCCGCCCGGCGTGGCCAAGCCCAAGCCGCACTAGGGCGATGGACCCCCGGGTCGAGCCCGGGGGTGACGGGTATTTGGGCGGCGACTTTCCCATCCGTCATGCCCGGGCCTGACCCGGGCATCCCGCCGCGGACTAGCTTCCCGCGCCGCCCAGTTCGGCTGCGGCCTGGCGGCTTTCGCGTTCCAGCAGGTCGATGCGCACCCGGGTGGTGCCTTCGTCGTGGAAGCCCAGCAGCTTGGCCGCCTTCTTCGACACGTCGAGGATGCGGCCGGTGACGAAGGGGCCGCGGTCGTTGACGCGCAAGACCACCGAACGGCCGTTTTCCAGGTTGGTCACCCGTATGATCGACGGCAGCGGCAGGGTCTGGTGGGCGGCGGTCAGGTCGTTCTGATCGAACAATTCGCCGTTGGCGGTGAGCCGGCCGTGGAAACCCTTGCCGTACCACGACGCCCGGCCCTCGGCCCCATAGTCGTAGTCGACGCGGGGATAATACCAGTGCCCGGCGATGCGGTAGGGATCGCCCACCTTGTAGGCGGGGTGCGGCACCGGCCCGCCGGGCCGGCGGCCCTCGGCATGGGGAAAGGGCAGCATGGCCGTTTGTGGCGCGGGCGGCGGCGGGGTCGGGCAGGTGGTCGAACATCCCGCCGCGGCCAGGGCCAGCAGGACCCACGCGGCAGGAAAACGCAAGCGGCCCATGGCAACGACCCTCCCTCGAACGATGGGCCAGCATAGCTGCATGGGTCGGCGGCGGTTCAAGGCCGGGCAGGCCCTGTCCGCGTTTTGTCACGGGGGTTTGAGCGGCAAAGGGCGGAAGCGGCTAGTTGACCGCGTCGGCGGACGGGGTGGCGGCCGGGCGCTTGGACAGGGTGAAGTGGAAGATGCAGCCGCGGCCGGGCTGGGAATCCACCCAGATGTGGCCGCCGTGGTATTCGATGATGCGCCGGCACACCGCCAGGCCGCAGCCCGACTCGCCGCATTTGCGCCCGGCCAGACGCTGGAACGGGGTGAACACCCGTTCGCGGTCGGCCGGTTCGATGCCGACACCGTTGTCGGACACGGTGAAGTGCCAGTCGGCGCGGCGCTCCTCGCCGGTGATGCGGATGCGGGGCGCTGCGGCGCTGCGGTACTTGATGGCGTTGCCGATCAGGTTCTGGAACAGCCGGGCCAGCTGCAGCAGGTCGGCGACCACCATGGGCATGGGGCCGATCTCGACCGAGCCGCCGGTCTCGGACAGCTGGCTGACCAGCCCGTCGACCGCGGTGGTCACCGCCGAGCCGCTGTCGACCCAGGTGCGGCCGCTGCTGCCGCGGGGAATTCCCGCGGCCCCCAGCAGGTCGTCGACCAGGCGGCGGATGCGGGCATCGGATTCGGCGGCGCGGCGGGCATCCTCGGCGCCACCGGCGCCGCCGCCGTAGCGCCGGGCCAGCAGGTCGCCGATGTCCTCGTCCATGGGCTGGGGGGCGGCAGGGGTGCCGAACAGGCTGCCGGGCACCACGTTGGCGACCATGTCCTCCAGGCGCTTCTCGAAGGGGGAATTGTGGACCAACTCGGCCTTCACCGTTCGGCGCGTTGCGTCGAGCTCGGCGGTGCGCCGCCAGCGTTCCTCGCCATTACCCGAACCCGGACGCGCGCGCATGGGCCGATGCCCTCACCCTAAGTACACACCCCCAGCTAAAATTATCCCCAAATGGCGCCGAAGTCACCTCTGCGCAAATCGGCGATGAGCCATGCAAACGGCGCAAGGAGCATGCGCCATCGCCCCAAGGAACGGCCCCGTCCCGGGGGCCGCCCTCGGGGGAGGGGATCAGCCCAGGCGCCGGGTGAAGGACAGGCGCTGGGAGGGGGTGAAGCCGCAGCGGGCCAGGAAGCCCAGCAGCGGGAAGTCGTTCCAGGCCACCTGGGTCTGCAGCTTCTCGACGTTGAGCGAGCCCAGGTTGGTCAGCAGCTGTGACATCAGGGCGCGGCCGACATTGGCGCGCGCATAGGCCGGGTCGACGCCGATGGTGTCGAGGACGGCGGTCGGCTCGGAGCGGCCGAAGGCGCCGAAATCGGTGCGGGCCATGACGAAGCCGGCGAACTGGCCGTCGATCTCGGCGACCAGCGAGACGCGCACGCCCGATTCCTTCAGCACCTCGGCCACCTTGCGGCGGTAGTAGGGCGCGCGGTCGCGGCCCGACAGCTTGCGGTCGACGGCGACGATGAAGGGATAGTCGTCATCGCTCATGGAGCGCACCGGCACTAGGTCGCGCGACAGGGCGGCGAAGTCGTCGCCCGAGGGGTCGGACAGGTTCAACTCGCCGCGGCGCTCCGGCTTGGCGGCGGGAATGTCGAAGTCCAGCGCGTTGGTGCCGCGTTCCAGCACCAGCCGGGGCGCCAGGGCGAAACCGGCGCTCTGGAAGAAGCCGACCATGCCGTGCTCGGTCCAGTCGGCCTGGGTCACCACCTCGCGCACGCCGCGCTTGACCATGGCGGCCTCGAGGCCGGCCATCAGCGCGCGCGCATGGCCGCGGCCGCGCTGGTCGGGATCGACGCCCAGCGCGTCGACCACGCCGACCGGGGCGACGCCGCCGAACTCGCCGTCCAGGATGTGGGCGAAGGCATAGCCGGACAGGGCGCCGTCGCCCACGGCCACGGCGACGAAGGAATCGGGGTTGGCCTGGGCGGCCTTCAGGCGCTTCTCGTGGAAGGTGCGGCGGGCGGTGCCGGTCAGGCGGCGGTCAAGCTCGACTACCCGGTCGAGGTCGGCGGCGACGATATCGCGGACGCTGGTCATGGTCTGACGGTTCCTCCCTGTTGTGGTCGCGGCCCCTTGACGACGGCCTGGCGCAGACGTAGGCTTGAAAGCGTAATTCGGTACGATAATGCCGATTAATTAACCTACGGTCAAGAGGGGCGACGATGAACTGGGACTTCCGGGGACGGGTGGCGGTGGTCACCGGCGGGGCGCGCGGCATCGGCCGGGCCGTCGCCATCGGGCTGGCGGCAGGCGGCGCCGAGGTACACGCCTTCGACCGCGAGGTCGACGGGCTGCCCGCCGAACTGCGCGGCCACGTGGTCGACGTCGCCGATTCGGCCAGCGTCGCCAAGGCCGTCGAGGCCGTCGGCAAGCCGGTGACCCTGCTGGTCAACAACGCCGGCATCACCCGCGACCGCACCCTGATGAAGATGAGCGACGACGAATGGCGCTCGGTGCTCGACGTCAACCTTACGGGCGCCTTCAACATGACCCGCGCGGTGGCGCCGGGCATGGTCGGGGCCGGCGGCGGCCGCATCGTCAACCTGGTGTCGATCAACGGCCTGCGCGGCAAGGTCGGCCAGGGCAACTATGCGGCGTCCAAGGCCGGCATGATCGCCCTGACCAAGACCGCCGCCAAGGAGCTGGGCCCCAAGGGGGTGACCGTCAACGCGGTGGCGCCCGGCATGGTGCTGACCGAGATGACGCTGAAGCTCGACCAGCAGTTCCGCGACAAGGCCCTGGCCGAGGCGGCGCTTCCGCGCCTGCCCGACACCGACGACATCGCCGGCGCCGTGCTGTTCCTGCTCTCCGACCTGGCCCGCTGCATCACCGGCGAGGTGGTTAAGGTGGACTCGGGGCAGTACATCTAGGCCCTGCCCGGACCTAGGCGGTAAATTCCACCTCCATCGCCCGGCGCAGGTCGACGATGTCGTCGACCTCGCCCAGGGTGACGTCGTCCCAGCTGACGATCTGGCCGGCCGTCACCGCGCGGGTCAGGGTGGCGCCGGTGGCCAGGCCGATGGGCAGGGCGTTCTGGCGGCGGGAGTCGATGGCCGGCAACAGCTTGCCCCAGACGGTATAGCCGCCCTCGCCGTCCAGCGGCGTACCCGGCGCCAGGTCGCGCTTGGCCACGGCGGCGACGTCGGCGATGAAGGCGGTCGGGCGGCCGGTGGGCACGCCCTGGCAGGCCACCGAGGCGATTGAGCGGCCCAGTTCCATGCCGATCAGGTGGGTGGGGCGCCACAGGGCTGCGTAATAGCCGCTCTCGTCGGTGACGGCGCCGTACTCGCCGAAACAGCGGGCGGCATAGTCGGTGGCGGCGCGGAAGGTGACGAACACCCCGCGGCGCAGGTCGCCGATGACGTGGCGGCCGTCGCGTTCCTCGGACGACACCACCTCGACCTGGCCCATGGCCTCCAGGCGGCCGCCGTCCCATTTGGGCTTCATCAGCCGCGGCAGGTCGTGGACGCCGCACGGCATGTGCGACAGGCCCGTCGACGGCGGCACCAGCCCGGTGGCGTTGGCCACCGCCGCCATCTCGACCGCGGCCTTGGTGCCGTCGATGAACGAGGTGAACATGCGCGGGTTCAGCCCCGAGGCCCGCGCCCGGTCGGGGGCGATGCCGAAATGCTGCCACACGGTGTCGGCGGTGGTGGCGTTGTAGCCGGGCAGGTACTTGGCGCCCTTGCCGGCCGCCGCCACCTCGAAGCCGCAGGACCGCGCCCAGTCGACCAGTTCGCAGATCAGGGCCGGCTGGTCGCCATAGGCCAGGGAATAGATCACCCCGGCGGCCTCGGCGCGCTTGGCCATCAGCGGCCCGCACAGGGCGTCCGCCTCGACGGTGGCCATCACCACGTGGGCGCCGGCGGCAATGGCGCCCAGCGCGTGGCGGACGGCGGCCAGGGTGTTGCCGGTGGCCTCGACCACGATGTCCAGGCGTGCCTCGGCGATCAGCGACAGGGCGTCGTCTGTGACGAAGGTGCCGCCCGAGTCCAGCGCCTGGTCCAGCGACCTGGCCACCGCCTTCAGCGGCGGCCAGGCGGCCAGCGCCAGTGCGGTGTGGGCGTGCTCGGCCTCGGCGTCGGCGACGGCAGCCACGTGGACCCCCGGGATGCCGCGGGCCTGGGACAGGAACATGGTGCCGAACTTGCCCGCTCCGACCAGGCCGACCCGTACGGGCTTGCGGTCGGCGGCACGGGCGGCGAGAAGCGCATTGAGACTCAACAGACGACCCCTCCCTCCGACGGGTCCCCACCCCTCTCGGAAGGCTACCCCCAAATCGACCGCTTGAGAACCGCCTGCACGCGGGGTGCGACCATCGGTGGGTTGTCTTCCTCTCCGCGGGGACCAACATCAAAGGCAGTGGGGCCGAAGCCGCCCGTTCCGAGTTGGGGTGCCTTTCTTTCGATGATGCGCGAGCACGCATCCGGGACGCCGGGTCCGTTGGGGGTCCGACGACAGCCGGCCCGCCGCGCGCGAAAGCAAGGGGTGCCCCATCGCAGGAGGGTGGCGTGATGCCGGAACCGGCACGACCCCCTATTTGGTAATAATGAGACGCATGCGCATTATTCGGAAGGTGCAGCCGATGTCGCCGTTTTCCCTTCCGCATTCCTCTTCCCGCAGGCTTGGCGCCCCTCGGGCGGCCGCTGCCGGTCGGATAAGGCGTGCTGACGAAGGGCTTGGCGGCCTGCCGGAATGGGAATTGTCGGTCGCCACCCGTGAATTGCGCGTTGCGCATCCGTACATGTTTGGAAGGAGCGGTTTCGCCGCCGGCCCCGAAGCCCTGCCGGCCCAGACCCTCGAGCGATGGAGTGACTGATGTACGCCGCCGACGATATCTTCACCCGTTATGCGCGGGCCTATGAAGGTCGCAAGGACGTCGAGATGACGCTCCTCGACTATCTCGAGGGCTGCCGCGACGACCCCATGATGTACGCCTCCGCCGCCGAGCGCATGATCGCCGCCATCGGCGAGGCCGACATCATCGACACCGCCAGGGACGCCCGGCTGTCGCGGGTGTTCATGAACCGCACGATCAAGGTCTATCCCGCCTTCACCGATTTCTTCGGGATGGAGGAGACCATCGAGCGGATCGTGGGCTATTTCCGCCACGCGGCACAAGGGCTCGAGGAGCGCAAGCAGATCCTCTATCTCCTGGGCCCGGTGGGCGGCGGCAAGTCGTCACTGGCCGAGCGGCTGAAGGCGCTGATGGAAAAGCACCCCATCTACGCGCTCAAGGCCGGCAAGGAGGTCAGCCCCCTGTTCGAAAGCCCGCTCGGGCTGTTCGACCCCGAGACCATGGGCGAGATGCTGGAAGACAAGTACGGCATCCCGGTGCGCCGGCTGCCCGGGCTGATGAGCCCGTGGGCGGTCAAAAGGCTGGAGGAACTGGGCGGCGACATCTCCAAATTCAAGGTGGTCAAGGTGTATCCGTCGCGGCTGAAGCAGGTGGCGGTGGCCAAGTGCGAGCCGGGCGACGAAAACAACCAGGACATCTCGACCCTGGTCGGCAAGATCGACATCCGCAAGCTGGAGATGTTCAGCCAGAACGATCCCGACGCCTACAGCTACTCGGGGGGCCTCAACCGCTGCACCCAGGGGCTGATGGAGTTCGTCGAGATGTTCAAGGCGCCCATCAAGATGCTCCATCCGCTGCTGACCGCGACGCAGGAGGGCAACTACGTCGGCTCGGAGAACATCGGGGCGATGCCCTTCAACGGCATCATCCTGGCCCACTCCAACGAGGCCGAGTGGCAGACCTTCAAGAACAACCGCAACAACGAGGCGTTCATCGACCGCATCTGCGTCATCAAGGTGCCCTACTGCCTGCGGGTCACCGAGGAGCAGAAGATCTACGAGAAGCTGATCCGCAACTCCGAACTGGCCGAATCGCCGTGTGCGCCCGGCACAATGGAGATGCTGGCCCGGTTCTCGGTGCTGTCGCGCCTCAAGGAGCACGAGAACTCGAACCTGTTCTCGAAGATGCGGGTCTATGACGGCGAGAACGTCAAGGAGACCGACCCCAAGGCCAAGCCCATGCAGGAATACCGGGACGCCGCCGGCGTCGACGAGGGCATGGACGGCATCTCGACCCGCTTCGCCTTCAAGGTGCTGTCGTCGACCTTCAACTACGACACCACCGAGGTATCGGCCGACCCGGTCCACCTGATGTACGTGCTGGAACTGGCCATCCGGCGCGAGCAGTTCCCCGAGGACACCGAAAAGCGCTTCATCGAGTTCATCAAGGGCGAACTGGCCCCGCGCTACGCCGAGTTCATCGGCAACGAGATCCAGAAGGCCTATCTGGAAAGCTACCACGACTACGGCCAGAACCTGTTCGACCGCTACGTGGACTACGCCGACGCCTGGATCGAGGACCAGGACTTCAAGGACCCCGACACCGGGCAGTTGCTCAACCGCGACCTGCTCAACCAGGAGCTGTCAAAGATCGAGAAGCCAGCGGGTATCGCCAACCCCAAGGACTTCCGCAACGAGGTGGTCAAGTTCGCGCTGCGCTCGCGCGCGGGCAACTCGGGGCGCAACCCCAGCTGGACCTCGTACGAGAAGATCCGCGACGTCATCGAGCGGCGCATGTTCAGCCAGGTCGAGGACCTGCTGCCGGTGATCAGCTTCGGCTCGAAGAAGGACAGCGACTCCGAGAAGAAGCACTCGGAGTTCGTCGATCGCATGACCGACCGCGGCTACACCGAGCGCCAAGTCCGCCGGCTGGTCGAGTGGTACATGCGGGTCAAGCAGGCCGGGTGATGCCCCCCACCCCGACCCTCCCCCATGAGGGGGAGGGGGGCGGGCACCCGGAGCGAGCGAAGCGAGTGACTGGCGCGTTGAGCGCCCGCGAGCTCATGCGAGCGAGAGCCAAGCTCGCGGAGCGAGCGCCCGGCGAATGAGGGCAAGACAGATGAACATCATCGACCGACGCCTCAACCCCAAGGGCAAGAGCCTCGCCAACCGGCAGCGATTCCTGCGGCGGGCACGGGCTCAGATCCTCAAGGCCGTGCGCGAGGCGTCGGGCGAGCGCTCCATCCAGGACATCGCCAACGGCGAGCGCATCTCCATCCCCATGGACGGCCTGCGCGAACCCAGCTTCCGCCGGTCCGGCCACGGCGGCATGCGCGACTACGTGGTGCCGGGCAACAAGGAGTACGTGGAAGGCGACCAGATCCCCAAGCCGCCGCGCGACGGCGAGGGCGAGGGGGGCTCGCAGGGCAGTCCCGACGGCTCGGGCGAGGACGACTTCGTCTTCGTGCTGTCCAAGGACGAGTTCCTCGACATCTTCCTCGACGACCTGGAACTGCCTGACCTGGTCAAGAAGAAGATCAAGCAGACCGAATCCCACTCGCTGGTGCGTGCCGGGTTCTCGGTCACCGGTTCGCCGGCCAATCTCAGCCTGGTGCGCACCATGCGCAACTCGCTGTCGCGGCGCATTGCCTTGAGGCGCCCCAAGCCAGCCGAAATCGCCGCCATCGAGGAGGAGATCAAGGCGCTGGAAGAGTCGGGCCTGGACCCCGAGCGTTTGTCCGAGCTGCGGGTCGAATTCGACCGGCTGGTGTCGCGCTCGCGCCGGGTGCCTTACATCGATCCGCTGGACGTGCGCTACAACCGCTTCGAACATGTGCCCAAGCCCATCACCCAGGCGGTGATGTTCTGCCTGATGGACGTCTCGGGCTCCATGACCGAGCACATGAAGGACCTGGCCAAGCGCTTCTTCATGCTGCTCTACCTGTTCCTGACCAGGCGCTATCGCCACGTCGAGGTGGTGTTCATCCGCCACACCCACGAGGCCAAGGAGGTCGACGAGGAGACCTTCTTCTATTCGACCGAGACCGGCGGCACCGTGGTGTCGACGGCACTGGCCGAGATGAAGCGGGTGCTCGACGAGCGCTATCCGTCGGGGGACTGGAACATCTATGCCGCCCAGGCGTCCGACGGCGACAACACCTCGTCGGACAACGCGCGCGCCGCGGCGCTCTTGGAAGACGTCATCCTGCCGCTGACCCAGTACTTCGCCTATATCGAGGTCGGCGCCGAGTACAAGGATTGGCTGGGCCGCGAAACCGACCTGTGGCGGACCTACAAGACCGTGGTCAAGCCCGGCGGCAACCTGGCCATGCGCAAGGTCCGCGTGCGCAGCCAGATCTTCCCGGTCTTCCGCGACCTGTTCGCCAAGGATCGGCAGAACGCGGGGGCCAGCCCATGACCACCACCACCGGACCCGGCCTGCTGTTCGACGGCGCCGACTGGGATTTCGACCGCATCTGGCGGGTCTACGACGCGGTCGAGGACATCGCCCGGGGCGAGCTGGGGCTGGAGATCTATCCCAACCAGATCGAGGTGATCACCGCCGAGCAGATGCTGGACGCCTATTCGTCCATCGGCATGCCGCTGATGTACCGGCACTGGTCGTTCGGCAAGCGCTTCGCCGCCGACGAGACCCTTTACCGCCGCGGCATGCGCGGCCTGGCCTACGAGATCGTCATCAACTCCAGCCCCTGCATCAGCTACATCATGGAGGAGAACTCCATGGCGATGCAGACGCTGGTCATCGCCCACGCCGCCTTCGGCCACAACCACTTCTTCAAGAACAACGCCCTGTTCAAGCAGTGGACCGATGCGCGCGGCATCCTCGACTACATGGAATTCGCCAAGGGCTACATCACCCGCTGCGAGGAGCGCCATGGCCACCAGGCGGTGGAACGGGTGATTGACGCCGCCCACGCCCTGATGGGCCACGGCGTCCACAAGTATCCGCGCAAGCGGGTGCTGGACCTGCGCGAGGAGGAGCGCCGCGAGAAGGAGCGCCGCCAGTACCAGGAGAAGATCTACAACGACCTGTGGCGCACGGTTCCGAAGCAGGCGGCCAGCTTCCACGCATCCAAGGACATCGCCGAGCGCAAGCGCAAGCTGGCCCTGCCCGAGGAGAACCTGCTCTACTTCCTGGAAAAGACCGCGCCCAAGCTTCGCCCCTGGCAGCGCGAGCTGTTGCGCATCGTGCGCAACATCGCCCAGTACTTCTATCCGCAGAAGCAGACCAAGGTGATGAACGAGGGCTGCGCCACCTGCGTGCACTACGCCATCACCAACCGCCTGCACGAACGCGGCCTGATCTCGGACGGCGCCCTGCTCGAGATCCTCCACTCGCACACCTCGGTGGTGTTCCAACCGGACTTCGACGATCCGCGCTTCAGCGGTCTGAACCCCTATGCGCTCGGCTTCGGCATGATGCAGGACATCAAGCGCATCTGCGAGCAGCCGACGGCCGAGGATCGCGAATGGTTCCCCGATTTCGCCGGCAACGGCGATCCGTGGGGCACGCTGCGCCACGCCTGGGCCGACTACCGCGACGAAAGCTTCATCCTGCAGTTCCTGTCGCCGGCGCTGATCCGCAAGATGCGGCTGTTCCGCATCCACAATGACCACGAGAACCCCAACATGGAGGTCACCGCCATCCACAACGAGCGGGGCTATCGCGAGGTGCGCAAGAGCCTGGGCCGGCTCTACGACATCGCCCAACTCGAACCCGACATCCAGATCGTCGACGTCGAGCTGGCCGGCGACCGCCGCCTGATTCTCCACCACCGGGTCACCAACGGCATCCTGCTGGACGAGGACGAGGCGCTCCTGGTGCTGCGCCACATCGCCAACCTGTGGGGCTACGAGGTCCGGCTGATCGAGGTCGATGCCGAGACCGACATGGCGCTGCGCGAATTCGACGACGTGGCGCCGACCATCAACTTGGCGTGAGGATTGGACCTCACACCGCCTTCAGCCGCGCGAAGAACCCCTTCAGGGTCTCGAAGGTCTGGTCGCCGTAGCGGGCGCGCACGCTGTCGGGCCTGGTGGCCACCGCCGCCTGCAGGTCGCCGAACAGGGCGTGCATCAGTGCCGAGAAGGCGCTTTCGCCGAACTGCCAGTACTCGTCGGGAGCGCCGGGCAGGGCGGGGCCCAGGTGGCTGTTGACGAGGGCCATGAACCAGGCGCGGCGCTTGTCGAAATCGGCGAAGTAGTGGGCCATCACCACCAGCACGTCGTTGGCCAGCGCGTTGGCCTCGGGGTCGGCGTAGATGGCCTCCCAGTCCATGCCGCCCTGGGGCAGGGCGTGGCGGTCGATGATCGCCTGGCTCTTCTTCTGGCACTGCTCGTAGAGGGTGGGGCCGATCATCTTGTCGATGGCCACGTCGAAGCCTGGGATCATGCGCCGCGACAAGGTGCCGGTGCCGCCGTCGTCGCCGCTGCGCGCCGGGAACAGGTGGGCGAAGCGCTTCATCAGGATGCGGTCGAACGGGTGGCGGCGCGAGGCCTCCCACGACCGGGTCTCGCGCTCGCGGGTGCAGTCGTCCCAGGACCGCTGGTAGGTGGCGGCGAAGCGGGCCTGCTCGTGCTCGAGCCAGTGCTGGGCCAGTTCGCGGATGCGTTCGGCTGAAAGCGCGCCGCCTGCCTTGCCGGCCTCGACCTCCAGGCGGGTGATGAAATGGCCGATCATGGTGCCGGCGATGGCCTGGCAGGCCTTGGGCAGCGGGGCGGTCGTGCGGGGCGGAGCCATGGGGTGACTATAACGCGCCCGCCCGCGCCAGGCCACTGCCGCGCGTTGACAGCCCCGCCCGGCCGCCCCTAGTGTGCCCAGGATCTTCCCAGCAGCCGGCGCCGCCATGTCCGACGTCCTTGCCATCGCCTTCGCGCAAGTCAACCCGGTGGTCGGCGACCTTGCCGGCAACCTGGAACGCATCCGCGCCGCCCGCTCTGCCGCGGCCGCCGACGCCGCGCAGTTGGTCGTCTGCGGCGAGCTGACCGTCTCGGGCTATCCGCCCGAGGACCTGGTGCTGAAATCGGCCTTCCTGGACGCGGTCGAGGCCGGCGTCGAGGCGCTGGCCGCAGAGACCGCCGACGGCGGTCCGGCGTTGCTGATCGGGGCGCCGTGGCGGGCCGAGGGCCGGGTGTGCAACGCCGCCCTGCTGCTCGACCACGGCAAGGTCGCCGCGGTGCGGCTCAAGCACCACCTGCCCAACTACGGCGTCTTCGACGAGGCCCGCGTCTTCGCCCCCGGTCCGGTGCCGGGGCCGGTGGTCTTCCGCGGCGTGCGCCTGGGCGTGATGATCTGCGAGGACATGTGGTTCGCCGACGTCGCCGACACCCTGGCGGCGACCGGGGCCGAGATCCTGGTGGTACCCAACGGCTCGCCCTTCGAGCTGGACAAGGCCGGCGTGCGGCTGGACCGCGCCCGCGCCCGGGTGGCCGAGACCGGGCTGCCGCTGATCTACGTCAATCAGGTGGGCGGCCAGGACGAGCTGGTGTTCGACGGCGCCTCGTTCGCCCTGGACGGGCAGGGGCGCGTGCTGGCCCGCCTGCCCGCATGGCAGGAAGCGGTGGTGACCACCCGCTGGCGCAAGGAGATGGACGGCTGGCGTTGCGAGGGCCCCCTGGCCCCCGAGCCCGCACGCGATGAGAACGTCTACCAGGCCATGGTGCTGGGCCTGCGCGACTACGTCACCAAGAACGGCTTTCCCGGGGTGGTGTTGGGCCTGTCGGGCGGCATCGACAGCGCGCTTGCCGCCGCGGTCGCCGCCGACGCGCTGGGGGCGGACAAGGTGTGGTGCGTCATGATGCCGTCCCCCTATACCTCGCGCGAGAGCCTGGAGGACGCAGCCGCCGTTGCCCGCCTGCTGGGCTGCCGTCTCGACACCGTCGGCATCGAGCCGGCCATGGCCGCCTTCGCCGGCATGCTCGACCCGCTGTTCCAGGGCCGTGCTCCCGACATCACCGAGGAGAATCTGCAGTCGCGCTCGCGCGGGCTGACCTTGATGGCCATTTCCAACAAGTTCGGGCCCATGGTGCTGTCGACCGGCAACAAGAGCGAGATGTCCACCGGCTACGCCACCCTGTACGGCGACATGTGCGGCGGCTTTGCCGTGCTGAAGGACGTGTACAAGACCACCGTGTTCGCGGTATCGCGCTGGCGCAACGCCAACCGCCCGGCCGGTGCCCTGGGGCCCGACGGCGCGGTGATGCCCGAACGCGTCATCACCAAGCCGCCCTCGGCCGAACTCAAGCCCGACCAGACCGACCAGGACACCCTGCCGCCCTACGACGTGCTGGACGGCATCCTGGAATGCCTGATCGAGCACGAGGGCTCGGTGGTTGAGGCTGTCGCCCAGGGCTACGACGAGGCCACGGTGCGCCGGGTGTGGCGCATGCTCGACCGCGCCGAGTACAAGCGCCGCCAGGCTCCGCCCGGCGTCAAGATCACCGCGCGGTCCTTCGGCCGCGACCGCCGCTACCCGATCACCAACGGGTTCACGAAGAGCGTTTGATCTCCCCGTTGCCGCTACCGCTTGAGGTCGCGGTAGAAGTTCTCGTGCGCGCCCAACGCCAGGAGGACGAGGGTTTCCTCGTCTTGCCGCGTATAGGCCAGCAGGCACAACTGGCCGACCATCCTGAATTTGAACACCCGCACGCCGTCCAGGTCGCCCACCTTCGCCTCTCCCAGCGTCGGGTTGCCGGCGACGCTGCGCACCGCCTCGTCGAGATCGCGCTTTTGATTGGGGTGCAGCTTCTTGACGGCGCGCAAGAAGGTCGGTGAGACGATGAGGCGCATCAGCCGAAGTGATACTCTTCAGCCGGCCTTTCCTGCCGCGCGATCAAGATGTCGCGAATCATCGAGAACGGCAGGTCGGGATTTTCCTCTGCGACCTTGCCGATCTGCGACCAGTATTCGATCTGCTTCGGAACCGAGCGATGCTGCACGCTGCCGTGCAGACGGGCCTGCTCGACCAGGGATTCGGAAAGCTTCACGTTTACGGCCATGTCCGCCTCATTCATTGCGCTGGTCCAATATAGCCCGTCAGGGACCAAAACGGAACCTGCCGGGTGTTGATCCGTCTTATGCGCCGGTACGCCCGGCGAAGCCTTGTTGCCCCCGGCCACGGGTGGTATGAGGGGGGCGTTTCCCGTTCACAGCGCGTCCGACCCATGAGCGTCACCGTCCGTTTCGCCCCCAGCCCCACGGGGCTGCTGCATGTCGGCAACGCCCGAGTGGCGCTGATCAACTGGTTGTTCGCCAAGCGCCACGGCGGCTATTTCGTCCTGCGCTATGACGACACCGACCATGAGCGCTCGAAGGCCGAATACGTTGACGCCATCGCCGAGGACCTGCGCTGGCTGGGGCTGGCATGGGACCGCAAGGCGTTCCAGTCGCGCCGCCTGGACGCCTACCAGGCCGCGGTCGCCCGCCTGACTGCCGACGGCCGGCTGTACCCCTGCTGGGAGACGCCCGAGGAGCTGGAATACAAGCGCAAGCGCCAGATGGCCCGCGGGCTTCCCCCCGTCTACGACCGCGCCGCGCTGAAGGTGACCGCGGCCGAGCGCAAGTCCTTCGAGGCCGAGGGGCGCCGCCCCCACTGGCGCTTCCGCCTCGACCACGCCGAGGTGCGCTGGGACGACCTGGTGCGCGGCGCTAGCCACGTGGACTGCTCCAGCCTGTCCGACCCGGTGCTGGTGCGTGCCGACGGGACCTTCCTTTACACCCTGCCCAGCGTGGTCGACGACATCGAGTTCCAGGTCAGCCACGTCATCCGCGGCGAGGACCACGTCACCAACACCGCCCCGCAGATCCAGCTGTTCAAGGCCCTGGGCGCCGAGCCGCCGGCGTTCGCCCACCTGCCGCTGCTCACCGATGCGGGCGGGCAGGGGTTGTCCAAGCGCCTGGGCTCGCTGTCGTTGCGCGACCTGCGCAACCAGGGGCTTGAGCCGATGGCGCTCAACTCGTTGCTGGGCAAGCTCGGCACCTCGGACGCGGTCGACATCCGCCATGGCCTCGACGCCCTGGTCGACGAGTTCGACATGGAGAAATTCGGCCGCGCCACGCCCAAGTTCGACCCGGCCGAACTGGAACACCTGAATGCGCGGCTGCTGCATTCCCTGTCCTTTGCCGAGGCTCGCCCCAAGCTGGACGCCGCGGGCCTGCGCGACGCCACCGAGGCGTTCTGGCTGGCGGTGCGCGCCAACATCGCCCACCTGCCCGAAGCGCGGCAGTGGTGGGCGGTGGTCAACGGCCCGCTGGCCCCCGTGATCGAGGACGCCGCCTTCGCCGCCCAGGCCGCCGGCCTGCTGCCGCCCGAGCCCTGGGACGAAACCACCTGGGGTGCCTTCACCAAGGCGGTGGGGGCGGCGACGGGTGCCAAGGGGCGTGCCCTGTTCCATCCCTTGCGCCTGGCCTTGACGGGCCGCGAGAATGGACCCGAACTCAAGACTCTGCTACCCCTTATCGGTCGCGCCCGCGCCGAGGCGCGTCTCAAGGGGGAAACGGCCTAACCAAAGGGAGTTCGTCCGGTGCCGCTGGTCCTGTACAACACGCTGACCCGCAAGAAGGAGGCCTTCGAGCCCCTGAACCCGGCCCAGGTCGGCATGTATGTCTGCGGCCCCACCGTCTATGACCGCGCCCATATCGGCAACGCGCGGCCGGTCATCGTCTTCGACGTGCTCTATCGGGTGCTGAAGGCGCTGTATCCGGCGGTGCGCTACGTGCGCAACATCACCGACGTCGACGACAAGATCAACGCGCGCTCGAAGGAATCGGGCGAGCCGATCGCCGCCATCACCCAGCGCACCACGCAGATGTTCCACGACGACATCGCCGAACTGAACGCGCTGCCCCCCGACGTCGAGCCGCGCGCCACCGCGCACATCGCCCAGATGCAGGCCATGATCGGCAAGCTGGTGGAGAAGGGCTTCGCCTACGCGGCCGAGGGCCATGTGCTGTTCAGCGTGCCGTCCATGTCCGACTACGGCCGGCTGTCGCGCCGCTCCATGGACGAGATGATCGCCGGCGCCCGGGTCGAGGTGGCGCCCTACAAGAAGAACCCGGCCGATTTCGTGCTGTGGAAGCCGTCGTCCGACGACCTGCCGGGCTGGGACAGCCCCTGGGGCCGCGGCCGGCCGGGCTGGCACATCGAGTGCAGCGCCATGAGCCTGCAGCACCTGGGCGAGACCTTCGACATCCATGGCGGCGGCCAGGACCTGGTCTTCCCCCACCACGAGAACGAGATCGCGCAAAGCACCTGCGCCAACGGCAAGCCGTTCGCCCGCTACTGGCTGCACAACGGCTACCTGATGGTCGAAGGCGAGAAGATGTCGAAGTCGCTCGGCAACTTCTTCACCGTGCGCGAGCTTCTTGAACAGGCGCCGGGCGAGGCCATCCGCCTGTGCATGCTGTCGACCCACTACCACCAGCCCTTCGACTGGACCGCCGAGGGCCTCAAGCAGGCCCGTGCCACCCTGGACCGGCTGTACACCGCGCTGCGCGGCGCCGCCGACGTCGAGGCCGAGGGCCGCGACGACGCCCCCATCGAGGTGATGGCGGCGCTCGAGGACGACATCAACACGCCGCTCGCCATCAGCCACCTGCACGAACTGGCGACCGCTCTCAACAAGGCGACGGAGCCCAAGGACAAGGCCCGGCGCAAGGGGGCGCTGCTGGCGTCCGGCGACCTGCTGGGCGTGCTGCAGCAAGACCCCGAGGCGTGGTTCCGCTGGCGTCGCCCGGCCGGCGCCGCCGACACCCTGTCGGACGCCCGCATCGAGGAGCTGATCGCCGCCCGCGCCGCCGCGCGCAAGGCCCGCGACTTCGCCGAAGCCGACCGCATCCGCAAGGAACTGGCCGACGGCGGCGTCGTCCTCGAGGACGGCGCCCAGGGGACCAGCTGGAAACGGGCATGACTTTTACGGCCGTGCGCCGGCTCGGCGCCTTCGGCATATCCTGGCGGTTCGCGGTGTTCCTGCTGATAGCGGGGCTGCTGCTGGCGCCCGCCATCTGGAACGGCTATCCGTTGATTTATTACGACACCGAGGACTACGTGGAGATGTCCTTCACGTTCCAGCCGGTGATCTATCGCATCATGGGCTACGGCATGCTGTGCACCGTGGCCAGGCTGTTCGGCTCGCTGTGGGCGTTGGCGGCGGTGCACGCGCTGCTGACCTCCTACGTGCTGCACGAGGCGGTGGTGGGCTTCGTCGGCCGCTGGCGCAACCTGGTGTTCCTGGTGGTGGGCCTGGCGGTGTGCCTGTTCACCGGACTGCCCTGGGTGGCCAGCCAGCTGCTGGCCGACGTGTTCGCCGGGGTCGCCATCCTGGGCATCGCCACCCTGGCCTTCGGCGACGGGCTGCCCCCGTGGCGCCGGCGCTGGCTGGCTGCAGTCACCGCGCTCGCCATCTCCGTGCACATGAGCCACGTCGCCGTCGCCGCCGGCCTGCTGATGGTGCTGGTCGCCATGTGGGCGGCGGCCCGCTGGCTGCGCCGCATGCCGCGCCCGCGCATGGTCCTGGTGTCGCTGGCCATCGCCTCGGGCATCGTCGCGGTGCCGGCCACCCACTTCCTGGCCACCGGCCGAGTGTTCTTCAGCGAAGCCGGGCACGTCCTGCAGTTGGCCCTGTTCGTCCAGAACGGCCTGGCCAAGCGCTACCTGGACGAGGTCTGCCCCAACGGGGCGCAGCTTAAATTGTGCGCCCACAAGGAAGAGCTGCCTTATACCGCCGACGAGTTCCTGTGGGGCGACAGCCCGTTCGACGAACTGGGCGGCTGGAAGGCCATGCACGACGAGGCCGACGAGATCGTCGCCGGCGCCATCCGCATGTTCCCCCTCGACGTCGCCCGCGCCGGCTTCGACAACACCGTGGAGCAATTGGACTCGGTCGCCACCGGCGAGGACCTGGTGCCGATGACCTGGCACTTCGTCAAGACCCAGCTGAAGCGCTACCCCAAGGAATTCCGCCAGTTCCGCTTCGCCAAGCAGCAGCGCCGGCCAGGCCTCGACTTCGACCTGATCAACTCGGTGCACGTGCCCATCGCCCAGGCCGCCGAACTGGCCTGTATCGGCCTTTTGCTGTTCACCTGGCGCCGGCGCGACCGCACCTCGACCGGGCTGGCCATGCTGGTGCTGATCGCGCTCCTGGGCAACGCCATCGTTTGCGGCGCCATCTCCAACCCGCATGACCGCTACCAGAACCGGGTGGTGTGGCTGGCGTTGTTCGCGTCGGTCATCTGCGCCGTGCGACTGGACCAGCGCTTCTCGACCTGGCGGCGCGCCATCGCCGCCGAGAACGAGGCCCTGGCCGCCGAGGCGACTCAGTCCTTGCCCGGCAGCACTCGGCCCAGCCAGTCGCAGACCGGCTCGGGCAAGGACGACAACACCCTGGCCAACGCGTAGGTAGGCCACGGGAAGGCGATGCGGCCGCGGTCGCGTGCCAGGCCGTCGGCGATGATGCGGGCGGCGCGGTCCGGATCCATCAGGAACGGCATGGGGAAGCGGTTGACCGCCGTCATCGGCGTGGCGACGAAGCCCGGACAAATCACCGATACCTTGATGCCCTGCGGGCCCAGCCAGGCGCGCAGGCCTTCGCCCCACACCCGCACCGCCGCCTTGGACGCGCAATAGGCCGGTGCCCCGCCCATGCCGCGGAAGCCTGCGACCGAGCTCATCAGGGCGATCTGCCCGGCACCGCGCCGGCGCATGGCGGCAATGGACGGCTCGACCACATTGACGGTGCCGTCCAGGTTGACGGCGAAGATGGCCCGGGTCTGCGCCGCCCCCTCGTCGCCGCCGGCGGTGCCGGCTGAGATGCCGGCATTGGCCACCACCAGATCCAGCGGCCGGCGCTCGTCGGCAGCCTCGATCCAGTCGGCGGTCGCCTCGGCATCGGTGACGTCGACGGTGTGCGCGTCCACGTCGGCGCCCTTGTCCCGGCAGGTGGCCGCCACCGCCGCCAGCCGCCCCTCGTCGCGTCCGCCCAGGAACAACAGGGTGCCGGGATGGGCGTAAAGGCGCGCCAGTGCCGCCCCGATGCCCGACGAGGCGCCGGTGATGAGGATGGCGCCCGTCAATGCCGCCGTCACCCGCCCCTCTCGTTCAGCAGCGCTTTGAGCGGCGCCACCAGGGGGGGCAGGTCGTGGCGGACGGAGTCGAAGATGATCGACGGGTCGACCGAGTGGTATTCGTGCACCAGGATGTTGCGCATCTCGCTCATGCGCGCCCACGGAACCTGCGGATACTTCTCGGTGACATAGGGCGGCACCCGCTTCGCCGCCTCGCCCATCACTTCCAGGTTGCGGATCACCGCATCGACGGTGCGGTCGTCACGCACG
>JBLNBU010000144.1:0-21982 GCA_050260215.1 Actinomycetota bacterium | reverse complement strand
GGGGTGGGTGGGGGTGCGGTCCCCCCCCAACCCCCCGCTACACAACGGCGGGGGCCCCGGCGCGCACGCCGGCCCCCCTCGACGTTTCAGGCGGCTTGATGCGTCAGCGCACGAACACCTGGACCTCGCCGGTGCTGGCACCGGGGCTGGTGGTCGACGACACGCTGATGCGGTTGGCCGGCAGGTTCATGTTGGTCAGCGAACGCACCACCGTCTCGGCGTTGCGCCGGGCGGTCGAGGCGGCGATGGCCTGCTGGCCGGGGGTGGCGCCGGCCGGAGCCACGGCGACCACCTCGAAGGTGGCGCTGGGGCGACGGTCCAGGGCGCTCTTGATCGCGGTGTAGAGCGCCGGCTCGTAGTTCACGTTGGGCTTGTCGAAGCGGATGGTGACCAGCGCGGCATCGGTGGCGACGGCGGCGCGCGGCGCGGCCATGGGCATGTCGAAGCTGGCGGGCGAGACCGCGGCGGCGCGGCCGGCCAGGCTGGAGCCGAACAGCTGGCCGTTCTTGATGGCGACGGCCAGCGTGTTGAGGTTCTGCTTCTCGCTGGCCACATAGGCCTGCTGGCGGGTGGCGTCGTCCGACAGCTCGGTCAGCAGGCGCTCGACCAGCACCACGGTGCGGTTGGTCTCGTCCTCGAGGATGCGCAGCTGGCGATGGTCCTCGTCCACGGCGCCGGACAGCTGGCGGGCGGCGCGGACCGACTCCAGCAGGTAGGCGGCCATGGTCGACGAGTTGGTGACCTCGTTGGCCAGGCGGTTCATCTTCAAGACGTCGTCGGTGATGCGGTCCAGCTCGCCCTGGGCGGCGTTCCACTGCTGGGTCAGGATCGGGTTGCCCGGGGTGGTGCCGACCTGCAGGCGCGCGCTGATGGCGGCGACGGTGCCGTGATAGCGCTGCGAATCCTGGACGGTATCGTTGCGGATGGCCTGCAGCGCCTGGTTCTGGCGGCCCAGGGTCGCCTGCAGTTGCTGCAGGTCGTTGCGCAGGTTAGCCACCTTGCCGCCCACGAAGGTGCCGGTCGGCGCACCCGGGGTCACGCCCGGCGGCTCGAAGCTGTTGGTCCCCAGCGTCGGCTGCGCCGGAGCTGCCGTCCCGCTCTGGGCCACGGTACCGGTCGAGGGAAACAGGGTTTCCTCGGCGAACGAGCATCCGCCTGCCAGGAGGACCGCGCACAGGGCAGCGGCATGGGTCTTTTTCAGGGCCATTGGGATAGCTTACCTTTTAGTTCGCCAGTTCGGGACCAGACCGCCGGGATCGCAGATCTTCCGTTTTATAGGAAAAACGATTGCCCCCCGCCAACTTTGGGCGGGATTTTACGCAAACGCAGACTCTCCCACAAGTCTGCATTTGCATTGCGCCATCGGGCTCACCATGGGTGCGGCCGGGCGGGGGATCGGCGACGTGTATTTGGGGCTTGCAGGGCCCATGCGGTTTGTGTATGGTCCGCGTCCTCCGCCGGGGGCAACCCCACGGCAGCGCGCCCGTAGCTCAATTGGATAGAGCATCAGACTACGGATCTGAGGGTTAGGAGTTCGAATCTCTTCGGGCGCGCCATTCTCTTCCTGCCGAAACGTCCTCCGAAGCCCCGCCACCGAGCGGGGCTTCGGCGTTTCGGGGTACATGGCCCTTGCCCCGCGGCCCGGTTGGGTTCACGCTTTCCTCGTCGCGTCAAGGGACGGGAGCGCCATGTTCACGCTGATGGTCAACGGCGAATTGCACAAGGTCGACGCGGCGACGGACACGCCGCTGTTGTGGGTGTTGCGCGACACCTTGGGGCTGATGGGCACCCGCTATGGCTGCGGAGTCGGGCAGTGCGGGGCGTGCACGGTGCTGGTCGACGGCCGCCCGATGCGCTCGTGCCGGGTCGCCGCCGCCGACGTTTCGGGCCGCGCCGTCGTCACCATCGAGGGGCTGGACGGCCCCGCCATCGCCGCCCTGCGCCAGGCCTGGGCCGAGACGGACGTGCCCCAGTGCGGTTATTGCCAGTCGGGGCAGCTGGTCACTGCGGCGGCGCTGCTGACCCGCAATGCCCAGCCCTCCGACTCCGAGATCGACGCCGCCATGGACCCGGTCCTGTGCCGCTGCGGCACCTACCAGCGCATCCGCGCCGGCATCCGCGAGGCCTCGCGCCGGCTGGCCGGCCAGGGCAAGGGAGGCGAGCGATGAACCGCGACGGTTTCGATCCGGGCCGTCGCCGCTTCATGGTGACGGTCGCCGCCGGTGCCGCCGGCCTGACCCTGGCCGTCGGCGACGCCGCCGCCGAAGGGGCCCTGGCCGCGGTCGCCCGCCGCGGCGCCAAGGCCGGACCGGTGTTCGCCCCCAACGCCTTCGTGCGCATCGGTGCCGATGAATCGGTGACGGTGGTGGTCAAGCACCTGGAAATGGGCCAGGGCGTCGTCGCCGGTCTGCCCGCCCTGGTGGCCGAGGAGCTCGAGGTCGCCCCCGAATCGGTCAAGGTCGAATTCGCGCCTGCCGACGCCAAGCGGTACAACAACCTGCTGTGGGGCCCCAGCCAGGGCACCGGCGGCTCGACCGCCATGGCCAATTCGTGGGAGCAATTGCGCACCGCCGGCGCCACCGCCCGCGAGATGCTGATCGATGCCGCCGCCCACGTGCTGAAGGTCGACCGCGCCGAGCTGGTGGCCGAATACGGCCGGGTGGTGCACACGCGGACGGGCCGCGCCGCCAGCTATGGCAGCCTGGCCGAGGCGGCGTCGCGGCTGACGCCGCCCCCGTCGCCGCCGCTCAAGGATCCGTCGCGCTTCAAGGTGATCGGCAAGTGGAGCCGCCGCCCCGACACTCGGGCCAAGGCCGACGGAACGGCGGTGTTCACCGCCGATATCCGCCTTCCGGGCATGGTCACCGCCATGATCGCCCGGCCGCCGGTGTTCGGCGGCAAGTTGAAGCGCTTCGACAAGGCCAGGGCCATGGCGGTGCCCGGGGTGGTGGCGGTTCTGCCCGTCGACGCCGGGGTGGCGGTGGTCGCCAACGACACCTGGTCGGCCCGCCAGGGGCGCGAGGCCCTGGTGGTTGAATGGGACGAAGGGGCAGGGGCCGCCCTGTCCACCGAGACCATCCGCACCGACTATTCCGCCCTGCTGGAACAGCCGGGACTGAGCGCCCGGCGCGAGGGCGACGCCGACAAGGCCCTGGCCGCCGCCCAGCGCCGGCACGCGGCGGTCTACGAGGTGCCGTTCCTGGCCCATGCGCCCATGGAGCCTTTGGACTGCGTCGCCTGGCTGGAAAAGGGCCGGCTGCGGCTGTGGAGCGGCTGCCAGTTGCAGACCCTGGACCAGCACGCGGCGGCCAAGGTCGCCGGCCTGTCGCCCGACCAGGTCGAAATCACCACCCTGCTGGCCGGCGGCAGCTTCGGCCGGCGCGGCAATCCGGCCTCGGACTACGTGGTCGAGGCGGTGCAGGTGGCCAAGGCGGTCGGCCGCCCGGTGCGCCTGGTGTGGACGCGCGAGGACGACATTCGCGGCGGGTGGTATCGCCCGTTCTACCTGCACCGGCTGGAGGCCGGGCTGGGCCCCGACGGGCTGCCGGTGGCGTGGAAGCACCGCATCGTCGGCCAGTCCATCGTCGCCGGCACCCCGTTTGCCGGGGGCATGATCAAGGACGGCATCGACCACACCTCGGTCGAGGGGGCGGCCAACCTGCCCTATGCCATCCCCAACCTGGCCGTCGACCTCCACACCACCACGCTGCCGGTGCCGGTGCAGTGGTGGCGCTCGGTGGGCAGTTCGCATACCGCGTTCGCCACCGAAGCCTTCCTCGACGAGATGGCCCAACTGGGCGGACGCGATCCCTTCGAGCTGCGCCGCGACCTGCTGGCCGGCCAGCCGCGCCATCGCGCCGTGCTGGAACTGGCCGCCGCCAAGGCGGGCTGGGGCGGGGCGCTGCCACGCGGCCGCGGCCGTGGCATCGCCGTGCACGAAAGCTTCGGCAGCTTCTGCGCCCAGGTGGCCGAGGTCCGCGTCACCGAGGGCATCGTCAAGGTGGAAAGGGTGGTGTGCGCCATCGACTGCGGCATCGCCGTCACCCCCGACCAGATCCGCGCCCAGATGGAAAGCGGCATCGTCTTCGGCCTGTCGGCGGCGCTGTTCGGTGCGGTCACGCTGAAGGGCGGACGGGCCGAACAGTCCAACTTCCACGACTACCGCATCCTGTCGCTGGCCGAGATGCCCAAGGTCGAGGTCCACATCATGCCCAGCGCCGAACGCCCCACCGGCGTCGGCGAACCGGCGGTGCCGCCGATCGCACCGGCGGTGGCGGGGGCGGTGTTCGCCGCCACCGGACGGCGGGTGCGCACCCTGCCCATCGGCGACCAGCTGAGGGCCTAGTCGGCCCGCCGCCTGCCGACGATCAGGCGGTAGATGAACAAGATGACCACGGCGCCGACCACCGCGCCGATGAAGCCGGCCTGTTCGTCGCCGCGGTACCAGCCCAGCGCCTGGCCGAGCCAGGTGGCCAGCAGGGCGCCGCCGATGCCCAGCAAGATGGTGATGAAGACGCCGCCCGGATCGCGCCCGGGCATCAACAGCTTGGCGACGATGCCCGCCAAAAGGCCGATCAGGATGGTTCCGAGGATCGCCATGGGCCAGTCCTCCGCATCGGTGTACGCGGAAGGATCAACGAGGCCGGGCGTCCGAGGTTCCCCGCTGCTTGTCGGCACAGGCCTTCGCTACCACCGGTGCCAGGTGCTTCATCCACGCGTCGGCGACGGCGCGGTTGCCGTCCTCGGCCAGGTGGACGCTGTCGAAATAGAGCGGCCGCGGGTCGTCGTCGAGCGCGTTCATGACGTCGAGCACCGTGCCTTCGGGCAGCGACTGCTTCAGGTGGGTGTTGGCCTCGTCCACCAGCAGGCCGACGTCGCTTTCCAGCTTGGCCAGCTTGGCCTCGAAGGGGGAATGGACGTGCTTGGTGCCCAGCGACGGCTGCACGCCGGCCAGGGTGCGCACCCCCCATTCGCGGCCCAGCGCCGCGATGGTGCGCTGGTTGGCGCCCAGGATCGCCATGGAGTCGGCGCCCAGCTGCCGGCGCGGGTCGTCGGTCAGCGCGATGGTCACCGGCGGGTCGTAGTCGATGATGCGATATATCTTCTTCAGCGTGCGGTGGAACACGTTGGGCAGGCCCTTGGCCAGCCAGGCGAAGGTGTTGTCGCGGTGCAAGACGTTGAACTCGCGCCGGCGGTTGACCTCGTTCATGGGCACGCCGGCCTTCTGCGACACGTGGGCGGCGGCGATGTCGTTCCAGCCGTGGTGGAACAGCGCCACGTCGGGGATGTTGCCCAGGCGCAGCTGGTCGGTGAACGAGGCCAGCTCCTGGCCCGAGACGTAGCCCAGCTGGCCGAAGTTGACCACCTCGACCCGGCAGGCCGAATCGCGGTTGAGCCGTTCGGAGAACAGGGAGGGCAGGGTGGCCGCGTCCTCGACCCCATAGCCCCAGACCGCCGAGCCGCCGAACACGAACAGGCGGACGACCGGCTTGTCGCCGGCCGGTGCCGGCGTGGTGGCGCGCAGGCCGTCGTCGCCCACGTTGACCCACTTGCCGTGGTACGCCGTGGTCCGCCAGTAGGTGTAGGGATGCCAGGCCAGGTGGGACTCGGCCCACTTCAGCTCGTAGAACATCTCGTTGGTGAAGGGGACGTCCCTGTAGGCCTCGGCCTCGGTCCGGAAGTCCTTCATGTTGGGGTTGTAGCCCGAGCGGCGCCACTCGATCCACAGGTCGGGCACGAACTCGACCAGCAGCACGTAGGCAAGCAGGATGCCCAGGCTGAGGAGGACCGCGTGGATCCACGACGCCACCGTCTTGAGCTTCGCCAACATCCGAAATCGTGCCCCTTCGAGATCCCGCGCCGGGCGAACCTAGCAAAGTCAACCTTCCAGGTCGACCAGTTCGACTTCGTCGCCGGCGATGGGCCAGGGGACGAACACCCGGGCGACGCGGGCGAAGCGGGCCGGCGCGTCGGTGGCCAGATAGCGCACCGGCCGGCCGGGCAGGGCGGCGGTGCGCGCCAGCCCGCGGATGGCCAGCAGGTGCTCGGTGGCGTGCGCGGTGGTGGACGCCGAGTCGACGATGGCCACCCCTGGCCCCAGCACCCGGCGCAGCAGCGGCACCAGGGCGGGGAAGTGGGTGCAGCCCAGCAGCAGGCAGTCGCCGGCCTGCGCGCCGGTGAACAGCGGATCCAGGTAGCGCCGGGCGATCATTTCGGCGACCTCGCCGTCGACGATGCCCTCCTCGACCATGGCGACGAACAGCGGGCAGGCCTGCTGGACCACCTGGGCGCCGGGGCGGGAATTGAGCACCGCCCGCGGATACGAGCCGGCCTCGACCGTGCTTTCGGTGGCGATGACCACGATGCGGCCGCGGGGCGAGGCATGGGCGGCGGCCGCCGCACCCGGCTCGACCACGCCGATCACCGGCAGGCCGGGAAATTCGGCGCGCAAGGCCTCGAGCGCGGTGGCCGACGAGGTGTTGTCGGCCACCACCAGGGCCTTGATCCCCATCTCCACCAGCTTGTGCGCCGACTGCAGCGCATAGGTGGCGACCGCCCGCGCGCTCTTGGTGCCATAGGGCAGCCGCGCGGTGTCGCCCAGGTACAGCAAGGCCTCGCCGGGCAGGCGCTCGGCCAGCGCCTTCAGCACGGTCAGGCCGCCGATGCCGGAATCGAACACCCCGATGGGCAGGTTGGACGCGTCGTCCACGCTTTGGTCGTCCCCGAAAAATCCCCGCGCGGCATTTAGCCGAGGCGGCGGGCAAAAGCAATGGCGGCGGAACCGCCTGCCGCCGCCGCTGTTGACCGGCCCAGGCGAACCAGCGTGGAGAGTTCCATGACGACGACGCGCGGACTGCTTGCTTCGGGCCTGGTGGCTGCGGGGCTGACGATGGGCTCGGCCATGGTGCTGGCCCAGAGCGCCGATACCCAGGGCGCCCAGCCGGGCGGCCAGTCGGCCACCCAGAACGCCCAGACCGCCCAGGCCGGCGGCGGCGACGCCGAGAAGGGCGAGAAGGTGTTCAACCAGTGCAAGGCCTGCCACAGCGTCAAGGCCGGCGAGAACAAGGTCGGCCCCAGCCTGCACGGGGTGGTCGGGCGCAAGTCGGGCACGGCGCCGGGCTTCAATTACTCGGACGCCATGAAGAAGGCCGACCTGACCTGGGACGAGGCGACGCTGGACAAGTACCTGACCGATCCCAAGGCCACCGTGCCGGGCAACAAGATGGCCTTCGCCGGGCTGAAGAACCCCGACGACCGCAAGAACGTCATCGCCTATCTGGCCAAGGAAGGCTCAGAAAAGAAGTAGGAGGCGTCCATGCGGACCCGCTATTTCGCCCTGGTCATGGGGCTGATCTTCCTGGTGGTCGGCATTCTCGGCTTCGTGCCGGCACTGCTGACGCCGCCGCCCGGTGACGAGCCGGTGCGGATCACCATGGCCCATGGACTGCTGTTCGGCCTGTTCCCGGTCAACGTGCTGCACAACCTGGTCCACCTGGCCTTCGGCGTGTGGGGCGTCGTGGTCTGGCGCAGCTTCACCGCATCGCGCGGCTATGCCCGCTCGGTGGCGTGGATCTACGCGGTGCTGGCGATCCTGGGGCTGTTCCCGGTGGTGCGCACGGTGTTCGGCCTGGTCCCCATCTGGGGCAACGACATCTGGCTGCATGCGCTGATCGCCATCGTCTCGGCCTATTTCGGCTACGCCTCGGTGACGACGGTGGAAGAAGCACCTGTCCGCCGGCCGTAATCCCTCGGCGCCGGCCGCCCGTCGTTTGAGCGGCCGGCGCGCGGGGAACGCCCGGAGGCAAGCGGTGTTGGTGGGGCATGGGCGCCGGCCGACGGCGTCCGCTGACGTGAAGGAGGACGAACGACATGGCTGAACGCAGCGCGCGCGGCGCCGTGGGCGCCGGATCGGTGGAGGCCGCCGGACTGGCGACTTCGACGCCGGCCGCCGGCGAGGGCCGAGGAGCCGGCGAGGTGCTCCGCTCGGGCACCGACCAGGCGATCGACGAAGCGAAGGAAATGGTCCGCGAGGCTGCCGAACAGCAGCGGATCAAGGCCGCCGACATGGTGGGGGGCGTCGCCCAGGCGCTGCACCGCACCGCCGGCTCCATGGACTCGGAGAACAAGATCATGGCGCGCTACACCCACATCGCCGCCGACCGCCTGGACGAGGCGGCCCGCTGGCTCAAGCAGGCCCATTGGAACGAGATGCTGGAAGGCGCCGAAGGCTTCGCCCGCCGCCAGCCCTACTGGTTCATCGGTGGCGCGGTGGCCGCGGGCTTCCTGGCCGCCCGCCTGCTGAAGGGCGGCGCCGCCGGCAGGGGAGCGCTGCAATGACTACCGATCCCTTCGGCACCGGGGCCGGGTCGCTGACCCGGCTGTTCTCGGCGCTGACCCGCGAGACGGCGACCCTGTTCCGCCAGGAAATCCAGCTCGCCAAGACCGAGGTGGCGGAAAAGGTCGGGCAGGCCCGCTCGGGCATCACCGGCACTGTGGCCGGCGCCCTGGTGCTGTTCGTCGCCCTGCAGGCGCTGGTGGCGGCGGCGGTACTGGGCTTGTCCAACGCCCTGTCGCCGTGGCTGGCGGCGCTGATCGTCGGCATCGCCGTGGCGATCGTCGGCGGCGTGGTCCTGGCCAGGGGCATTTCGAACCTGAAGGGCGACAAGCTGGCCCCCAGGCGGACCATGGATTCGCTCCGGGCCAACACCCGCTGGGCGAAGGAGCAGCTGCGATGAGGAGCGAGGACATCCAGAACGAAATCGAGCGCACCCGCGGGGAGATGGCCGACACGCTCCAGGCCATAGAGCGCAAGCTCTCTCCCCGCCAGCTCATGGATCAGGCGGTGGACACCATGCGTGACATAGCAAGCGACTATTCCCGCGTCGGCCAGGCCGTGCGCGACAATCCCATTCCGCTCGCCCTGATCGGGCTGGGCATCGGCTGGCTGGCGGTGTCGAACATGCGTTCCGGCGGGGCCATGGCCGGCGAGAGCGACGTCGACACCGGCATCGCCGGCAGCGCCTGGGGCAGTCCCCCCGGCATGGGCGACTTCGGCGCCGGCGCCGGCGCGCCGTCCTCCGGCTACGGCGCCGAGGGGGCCGAGGGATTGAAGCAGCGGGCATCCGACGTGGCCGGCCAGGCCAAGGCACGGCTGTCCGAGACCGCGTCCTCGGCACGCGCGCGGGTGTCGGAGTGGAGCTCGTCGGCGCGTCGCCAGGCCGGCCAGGCCGCCGACGCCACCCTCGAGACCTACCAGGAGCACCCGCTGACCATGGGGGTGGTCGCCATGCTGCTGGGCGCGGCCATCGGCGCCATGATCCCGCGCAGCTCGGTCGAGCGCCGGGTGCTGGGCGGCAGCGACATCGCCCAGCGGGCCCGCGACGCCATCCGCCAGACCGCCGAGCAGGTCAAGCAGACCGGGCAGGAGGCCATGGGCGCGGTGAGCGAGCGCATCGAGGAGAGCCTGGGCAGCGGCTCGTCGCCGTCGTCGTCGTCGCCCTCCTCGCTGACCCATTAGGAGGCGGGCCGTGGCGGACACCCACGGCCGTACCGCCGACCGGCCTTCGGAGATCCCGAAGGCCGGCTGGTGGGACATCGTGCTGCGCATGAAGGATGCGGTGGTCGAGTGCAACCTCGACGTGGTCTCGGCCGGCATCGCCTTCAACGAGTTCTTCGCCCTGTTCCCGGCCCTGCTGGCGGCGGTGTCGCTGTACGGGCTGATCGCCGACCCGTCGACGGCCGAGCACCACATGTCGGCGGTGGCCGGCGTCCTGCCCGGGGAAGCGCAAAGCATCATCACCGACCAGCTGCGCCAGATCGCCGGCGCCGGCGGCGGCAAGCTGGGCCTGTCGCTGGCCATTTCGGTGCTGGTGGCGCTGTGGGGGGCGACACGCGGGGTCAAGGCGCTGATCGAAGGCCTCAACATCGTCTACCGCGAGGACGAGAAGCGGGGATTTCTGGCGCTCAACGGCGCGGCCATCGCCTTGACCGTGGCGGCGCTGGTCTTCGGCCTGGTCGCGCTGGTGCTGATCGCCGGGCTGCCGGCGGTGATCGACCTGCTGCCCCTGGGCGGGCTGGCCAAGCTGGCGGTGGCCATCGCCCGCTGGCCGCTTTTGGCGCTGTTCCTGCTGGCCGGGCTGGCGGTGATCTACCGCTATGCGCCGTCGCGGGACCGGCCGCGCTGGCGCTGGGTCAGCTGGGGGGCGGTGCTGGCGGCGCTGGTGTGGCTGGCCGGTTCGGCGCTGTTCTCGGTCTATGTGGCCAATTTCGGCAAGTACAACCAGAGCTACGGTTCGCTGGCGGCGGTGGCGGTGCTGCTGTTGTGGTTCCAGCTGACCAGCTTCTCGGTGCTGCTCGGCGCCTTGCTCGACGCCGAGCTCGAGCACCAGACGACGCGCGATACCACCACCGGGCCCGAGCGCCCGCTGGGCGAACGCGGCGCCCACGTCGCCGACACCGTCGGGCGGCGGCGCCGCTAATCCATATAGAAGCACGGACGTCCTCGTCGGCATGCGTACCGCTCTCCCTCTGCCCCGCCCACCCTGCGCCGGCCCGCGCGCATAATGGACGCGAGTTCGGAGTAGGAGGTCGATCATGCGCATGCCGCTGATGATCCCGGTCCTGCTGCTGGCCGCCGGCACCGCCGCGGCCGGCGGACGCAGCGCCGGCGAAGTCTGTGTCGGTGCCGGCTTCCGGGTGGGCACCGCCGCGTTCACGTCCTGCATCGCCCGCGTCGAGGGCGACGACCCGCTGGCGGCCCTGCTGCCCGCGGCCGAAGGCAAGCCGGCCGCCCGCGAGGAGACGCCGGCCGTCGAGCCCGGCACCACCGAGCCGCGCGTGGTCGCCGGCGTGAAGATTCCCGGGTCCGAAGCCAAGGCGTCGGTCGTCGGCACCATGGTGGTCAACGGCGAGCTGGTGACCGCCGCGCCGCCCGCCGCGCCGGTGTCGCTGCCCGCCGCCGCGCCGCCGCCCCTTCCGGTGCCGCAGGCCGCCTCGGGCGGGGCGGTGCAGCTGCCGGCCGGGGTGACGCTGACCGCGCCCACAATGCCGAGCTTCAGTGCCCCCAATTGGGTGTGGTCGGGCGGATCCCCCCAATAAGGTCTGGAACCGTCCTGCCCTTCGGCGTACCGTCGGCGGTCTGGTGGGACCGCCGACGGGGAAGGCCTAGATGACGCAGGCGCTCGACAAGGGAGTGCTGCTGCAGCTGCAATTCACGCCTCTGTTCACCGGCCTGGCCGAGCGCGACATGCGCGAGTTGCTGGACGGGGCCGAGGTCATGTCCTTGGCCCACGAACAGGCCCTCTACGACGCCGGCGGGGCGGTGGAGCGGTTCTTCGTGGTGCTGGACGGCCATGTGGAGCTGTCGGTGGACGTCGACGGCCGCAAGAGCGTGGTCGAGGTGGCCCGCAAGGGCTCGGTGCTGGGCGACGCCGCCATGTTCGCCGGCGGCGGCTACCTCACCTCGGCCCGGGTGCTGACCGGCGCCAGCGTACTGGCGATTCCGGCGGCCGCCTTCCTGGCCCGCCTCGAGACCCGCCTGGACATCCTGCTGCACATGCTGTCGACCATGTCGTACCGCCTGCGCATGCTGGTCCGCCAGATCGCCGAGCTCAAGCTGAAGACCACCGCCCAGCGCCTGGGCGGCTTCCTGCTGCTGCTGGCCGAGGCCGACCACGGCAAGGCGGTGGTGCGCTTTCCCTACGACAAGAAGCTGGTCGCCGACGAGCTGGGGATGAAGCCCGAAAGCCTGTCGCGCGCGCTGGGCAAGCTGGCCAAGGTCGGCGTCGAATCAAGGCCCGACAACGCCGTCGCCATCGCCGACCTGGACGGGTTGCGCGACTTCTGCGTTGAAGACGATTTGGGGTAGGGACATGGCCGGATTGAATGCGCAGGACATCGAGCTGGTGGCGACGGCGCCGCTGTTCGCCGACCTCGACCTGCGCGAATTGCAGGTGCTGACCGATGGGGCCCACGCGGCCACCTATCCGGAAGCCGAGCTGCTGTTCAGCCAGGGCGACGCCGCCGACCGCTTCTTCGTGGTGCTGGCCGGCCGCGTCAACCTGTTCGCCCTGACCGAGACCGGCGACCAGTCGATCATCGAGGTGTTCGACCCCGTCTGCACCTTCGCCGAGGCGGCCATCTTCTCGTCGGGCAAGTTCCCGCTGAACTGCGAGGTGGTGGCGGGCTCGAAGCTGGTGCACATCCCGGCCGGGCCGTTCCTCAAGCGCCTGGCCGACAACCGCGGCCTGGCCTTCAAGCTGCTGGCCGGCCTGTCCCAGTGGCAGAGCCACCTGGTCCACGAGATCACCGAGCTGAAAAGCAAGTCGCCCAGCCAGCGGCTGGCCTCGTTCCTGCTGGGCCTGGCGGCCAAGGCCGGCGGCGAGGGCCGGGTCCGCCTGCCGCTGACCAAGGCGGTGCTGGCCAGCCGCATCGGCATCGCGCCGGAAAGCCTGTCGCGCGCGCTGGCCCGCCTCAAGGCGGTCGGCGTCGAGACCCACGGCCGCGAGGTGGTGATCACCGACGTCGACGCCCTGCGCCGGCTGTGTCGCGAGGCGGGTGCCGAGTAGCCCGTTCCTGCGACCAAATGGCGCAGCGATTCACCCCTACTTGTCGAACGTCAAGGCCGCTGGGGCGGTCGCTGGGCAGGTTTGATGGCGGAGGATCGCCATGTCCAAAGGCAGTTCCAAAATTGAACAATTTGTAGGCAGCTCGCCCGAGTGGCTGGCGCTGGCCATGGACGTCCCCGCCTTCGACGTGCGCCCGGCCCTGGCCCAGGGCGGCGATCCCTTCTCGGCCATCATGGAGCGCGCCGAGGGGGTGGGATTCGGCGGGGTGTTCGTGGTCGACGCGCCCTTCAACCCGTCGCCGCTGCGCCGCATCCTGGCCGGCTGCGGCTTTTCGTCCTTCGGCCGCAAGCTGGCCGAGGGCCACTGGCGCGTCTATTTCCACCGCGACGGCGGCGCCGCCTGGGAAGCCGACGCCGAGGTCGAGGTGATGCCCGAAGGCGCCATGGCCTGGCGCGAGGAGGACGGCATCCACATCGACGTGCGCCGCCTGCAGCCGCCGCAGCCCATGGTCGCCATCCTGCGCCTGATCGAGGGCCTGTCCGAGCCCTGCCCGATCATCGTCCACCATGACCGCGAGCCGCGCTACCTGGCGCCCGAACTGGCCGAGCGCGGCTGGGCCATCGTGCGCACGGAAAGCGAATTCGCCAACATCAGGCTGTGGCTGGAGCGGTCCGGCTGATGTTCCCCGGCAGCTTCATGATGGGGGCGCAGGACCGCCTGCTGCCGCCGTCGGTCCCCTACCGTTTCTTTGCGGCCGCAACGGTTTTCCACGTTCTGGGCTGGGCGGCGCTGCTGGCGGCCGATCCGGCCGAGGCATTGGGCTTCCGCGGCGGCGAGGGGTTGGTGCTGGCCGCGCTGCACCTGATCACCCTGGGTGTGCTGGCCATGTCGGCCATGGGAGCGGGCATCCAGTTGCTGCCGGTGGCGACGCGCCGCCGCCTGGGCCCGGTGTGGGCCTGCAAGCTGATGTTCTGGCTGTTCACTCCGGGCGTTGCCTCGCTGGCACTGGGATTTGCGTGGTCGTCGACCCCCGCCCGCCACCTGGGCGCCACCCTGGCGGCGGCGGGTCTGGCCATCTTCGGCGGGCTGGTGGCGGCTAACCTGCGCCAGGTCGACGATCTGCCGGGCGTCACCCGCCACGCCTGGCTGGCGGTGGCCTCTCTCCTGGTCCTTGCCGTACTGGGCCTGGTGCTGGTGGCCGATTTCGGCCTGGGCTTCCTGCCCGACCGCGCCGGCGTGGCCGCCGCCCATGCGGTGCTGGCCGGCTATGGCTTCATGGGCATGCTGGCCATGGGCTTTTCCACCGTGCTGATCCCCATGTTCGTCCTCGGCCAGCCGGTGCCCGACGCGGTCGGGCGCAAGACCTCGGCCCTGGCCGGCGCCGCGCTCGCCCTGGGCGCGACCGGGGCCTGGCTGGGACTGGGCTGGCTGCAGGCGGTGGCGGTGGTTGCTGGCGCCGCGGCGCTGGGGCTGCACCTGCGCGCCGTCCGCACCACGGTCAAGAGCCGCATGCGCAAGAAGCTCGAGCCGTTCTTCCGCACCGTCGTCCTGGGCTGGGCGCTGCAGGTGGCCAGCCTGGCCGCAGCCCTTGCCCTGGCGCTGGGAGCGCCGGCCGATCCGGTGGCGACCCTGTGGGCGTTCCTGATGGTGTTCGGCTGGCTGCTGACCTTCGTGCTGGGCATCTTGCAGCGGATCATGCCCTTCCTGGCCTCGATGCATTCGTCGGGAGTGGGCGGCAAGCCCGTCCTGCTCTCGGCCCTGGTTGCAGAGATGCCGCTGAAGATCCATCTCGCCTGCCACGCCGGTGCCCTGGCGCTGATCGCGCTGGCGGTGGTGGCCGGCCAGGCGTGGGCCATGCGGCTGGGTGCCGCCGCCGGCCTGGCCGGATCCTTGTCCTTCGCCACCTTCGCCGTCCTGGTGCTGAAGCGCTACCGCGCCCACCTGGCGGCCCAGTCCCTTCCCCCCAAGCAACAACAAGGACAGTAGAGATGTTCAACCAGACCCAGACGGGCGCCCTTCTGCACCAGGCCCACATGGCGACCATCGAGGCCCTGCAGCAGCTCGAGGAGTTCATCGGCAAGGCCAAGGGCACGCCGGCCGTCGACGACGCCGCCAAGCTGTTCCTCAAGCGCTTCGCCCGCACCATGCGCCAGGAGGTCGAGCTGCATTTCGGCTTCGAGGAGAACCACCTGTTCCCGGTGTTCGTCGAGCAGGGCGAGGTGGGCATCGTCACCATGCTGACCCACGAGCACCGCTCGATCCTGCCGCTGGCGCTGCAGGTGTCCGACCTGGCCGACGCCGCCGTCGCCGCCGGCGCCTTCTCCGAAGCCGACTGGAAGGCGTTCCGTGACGCCGGCGGCGAGCTGGTCGAGCGCGAGATCTTCCACGTGCAGAAGGAAGAGATGGGCCTGCTGGCCGCCGTCTCCGCCCTGGTCGACCCCGAGACCGACACCCGCCTGGCCGACGCCTACCGCGCGCTGGGCGGCTGATTTCGGTCTCTCCCCTCTCCCGGCGGGAGAGGGGGCGAGGGTGAGGGTGAGGGAGAGTTGCCGACGCGGATACGCCTTATCCGTGGAACCATAACCCCCTCACCCCTCTCTCCCTCGTGGGAGAGGGGGCTCTCAGGGGAGCCTGAAACGCAAAAACGCCCGCCTTTCGGCGGGCGTTCCGTTTCCGGACCGTCAAGGTCGGCCGATCCTACTTGATCTTGGCTTCCTTGAACTGGACATGCTTGCGCACGACCGGGTCGTACTTGCGGAACTCGAGCTTCTCGGTCGTCTTGCGCGGATTCTTCTTCGCCACGTAGAAGAAGCCAGTGCCGGCGGTGCTGAGCAGCTTGATGAGGATGGTGGCAGGCTTGGCCATGGCAAAAATCCTGGTATCGATAGTGTGTGAACGACCGTAGAGCGGCGCAAGATACTCGCGCCGCCGACGGAGTCAAGCTTTTACTGGTGGACCTGCTGCACGGCAGGGGCTTCCTGGGCCTGGGCCGGCTCGGGCGGGGCGCCCGGGATCGACAGGGCCAGCGCCCGGCCATAGGCCGTGCGGTCGGCCAGCAGGCGTTCGGCGACCTCCATGTCCACGTGGTCCGAGGCGTGCGCCGAGGACGGGCAGGTGGTGCGCAGCCGCTTGCGCAGGTCGGTTTCTTCCAGGCTGGCATGGCGCCAGCGGGCCAGTTCGCTGGCCACCGGGGCATAGCTGGCGTGCACCAGCCCGTCCAGCACCCCGGCGGTGGTGGTGGCGCCGTCGGCGGTGCACAGGGTGGGCAACACGCCCAGGCCGTGCAGGGCATAGCCGGTCGGCGTGTGGAAGCGCGACCAGGTCAGCGTCATCTCGCCGTCGTTGGGCAGGCGGATCACCGTCTGGACGGTGCCCTTGCCGTACGAGTTGGTGCCGACCACCACGGCGCGGCCGGTGTCCTGCAGCGCCGAGGCGACGATCTCGGCGGCCGAGGCCGACTTGCCGTCGACCAGCACCACCACCGGCAGGTCCTCGCCGGCATCGCCCGAGCGGGCCTCGAAATGCTGGCTGGCGGAGGGGTGGCGGCCCTTGGTCGACAGGATGGGGCCGTCGGCGATGAAGATGTCGGCCATGGCCACCGCCTGGTCGAGCAATCCGCCCGGATTGCCGCGCAGGTCGAGGACCACGCCCTTGATGCCGGCGCCCAGCTGCTCGCGCGCTTGCTTGAGCTGGCCGTTCAGGCTGGCGGCGGTGCGCTGGTTGAAGCTGGTGATCTTGAACTCGGCGACGCCGTCGTGGACGGTCATGGTCACCGTCGGCGGCACGATCAGCGCCCGGCGCATGGACACCTGGACCGCGCCGGCGCCGCGCTTCAGCGTCAGGCCGATGTCGCTGGCCACCGGCCCGCGCAGGCGGTTGGAGATGTCGGCCCGCGGCCAGTTGCGCACCGGCTCGCCCTCGATCTCGGAAATGACGTCGCCGACCCGCATGCCGGCCTTGGCGGCGGGGGTGTCGTCCATGACCTCGATGATGCGGGCTTCGTTGTCGATCATGTCGAACTTGATGCCGATGCCGCCGAAGCCGTTGCGGCTGGCGCGGTGGTCGCGCGCCTCCTTGGCGCCGGCATAGCGCGAGAACACGTCCAGCCGCGCCAGGGTGGCGTCGAAGGCGGCCTCGTAGACCTTTTCGACGTCGGCGTCGCGGACGGCCTGCGACACGTTGCGGGCGTCCAGCGCCACGGTGACGGTCAGGCGCGCCCAGCCGTGGATGTCGTCCTCGGCCGGGGCGGGGTATTCGGCCACGACGCGGTCGGATGCCGACAGCAGCACCCGGTTGCCGAGCCTGGAAATGTTGACTTCTGGGTCGATGCTGGACAGGCCGCGCATGCCCTCGATGGCCACCGAGGCGGCCGAGACGCGCTCAAGGTGGCGCTCGACGATGGAGGTGTAGCCGAAGGCCAGGGTCTTCTCCGCCTCGACCACGTCATAGGGGGCGTTCGCCTGGGCGAAGGACCCGTGGCTGACCGGGGCGCATGACCCCGCCAGGACCAGAGTGGCCGCTATGGCCCAACGTGCTACCGCATTCTGTTTCAAAACCGTCACCCGAGGTATGTCCGAAGCAGTACGTAACAGGATTATGCGGAGGCGTACTGCTCGGGTACAGAACTTTCACATACCTCAAAGGTGGCAGGGAAGAGTTAAATAAAGGTGGCCAGGTATACTTGACTTCCGGTGTGCATTTTCCGACCCGTGCGGGAGCGGACGGCCCGGTCAGCGCCTGCGCCGGTTGCGTTCGGGCTTGCCGGGCCGCCCCCTTCCCCGCGGGGCGGCACTCGGGGTGGCGTCTTCGGGATGGAACACCATGCTGCCGGTAAGGGTGTTGGCCTCGTGCAGGACTACCGTCAGGCGCTGGCCCAGCTGCCAGGTCTTGCGGGTGCGCTTGCCCACCAGGCAGTGGTGGATTTCGTCGTGGATGTAATAGTCCTCGGCCAGCATGCCGATGGGCACCAGGCCGTCGGCGCCGGTCTCGTCCAAGGTGACGAACAGGCCGAAGCGGGTGACGCCCGAAATCTTGGCGGCGAAGCTGGCGCCGACCCGGTCGGACAGGAAGGCAGTGACGTAGCGGTCGACCGCCTCGCGCTCGGCGGTGGCGGCGCGCCGTTCGGTGGCCGAGATGTGCTCGCCCGCGTCAGGGAAGCGGGCAACCGCATCGGCCGGCAGGCCGCCTTCGCCCAGCTTCAGCCCGGTGACCAGGGCGCGGTGCACCAGCAGGTCGGCATAGCGGCGGATGGGCGAGGTGAAGTGGGCGTAGCGCGCCAGCCCCAGCCCGAAGTGCCCCAGGTTCTCGGGGGTATAGACCGCCTGGGCCTGGCTGCGCAGGATCACCTCGTTGACCAGGTGGGCATTGGGGGTGTCTGCGACCGCTTCCAGGATGCGGTTGAACATCTCGGGGCGCAGGCCCTGGCCCTTGGCCAGGCGCAGGTCCATGCTGCCCAGGAACTCGCGCAGGCCTTCCAGCTTCTCGGGGCTGGGCTGGTCGTGGACGCGGTACATGCAGGGCTGGTGGACCTTTTCCAGGGTCTCGGCGGCGCAGACATTGGCCTGGATCATGAAGTCCTCGATCAGCCGGTGGCTGTCATAGCGGGCGCGCGGCTGGATCGAGACCACCTTGCCGGCCTCGTCGATCACCACCTTGCGCTCGGGCAGGTCGAGTTCCAGCACGCCGCGGGCCTTGCGCGCCTCGAACAGGGCGGCCCAGGCGCCGTAGAGCGGGGTGAGCACCGGGCCGACCAGCGGGCCGGTGGTTTCGTCGGGGTTGCCGTCGCGGGCGTTCTGCACCTGCTCGTAGGTCAGCCGGGCCGCGGACCGCATCAGGCCGCGCAGGAAGCGGTGGCGCAGCTTGTTGCCGTCCTTGTCGATCCAGAACTCCGCCGCCATGCAGGGGCGCTCCTCGTTCGGCTTCAGGCTGCACCAGCCGTTGGACAACTGCTCGGGCAGCATGGGCACGACCCGGTCGGGGAAATAGACCGAGTTGCCGCGCTTGTAGGCTTCGCGGTCCAGGGCGTCGTCGGGGCGCACGTACCAGGACACGTCGGCGATGGCCACCAGGCAGTGCCAGCCGCCGGGGTTTTTGGGATCGGGGTCGGGCTCGGCCCACACCGCGTCGTCGAAGTCGCGCGCGTCCTCGCCGTCGATGGTGACCAGCGGCACCGAACGCAGGTCGGTGCGGTGGCCCAGGTGGGCCGGCCCGCATTTCTCGGCCTGCTCGATGGCGGCCTCGGGGAACTCGAAGGGGATGTCGTTGGCGTGGATGGCGACCAGGCTGACCGACTTGGGCGCTCCCAGCCGGCCCAGGCGCTCCTTCACCGCGGCCTGCCGAAGCCCATAGAAACGGCCGGGCAGGATGTCGGCCAGCACCAGCTCGCCGGCCTCGGCCCCGCCCGCCTCGCCGCGCGGCACCGCATAGTCGGCCTTTTCCTTGCGGCTGGTGGGACGGATGCGGCCGGTGCCGTCGGGGAAGGGCTCGTAGACGCCCAGCACGCGGGCCTTGGCGGCGCCGACGATGCGGATGGGCTTGGCCTCGTATATGTCGCCCTGGACGCGGCGCAGCTTGGCCAGCACCCGGTCGCCGACGCCGACGGCCGCCTCGCCGCGGCGGAAGGGGGCGACGAAGATGCGTGGCGGCCGGCCCTCTTCCTCCCACACCAGCGGCCGGGCGATCAGCTCGCCGTCGGTGTCGGTGCCGGTGACCTCGACCACCGCCACCTCGGGCAGGGCGCCTGGCCGGGCGAAGCGCTTCTTCTGGCCGCGCTGGATCGAGCCCTCGACCTCGAGTTCCTTCAACAGCGCCTTCAACTCGATCTTGTCGCCGCCCTTGAGATTGAACGCCCGGGCCAGCTCGCGCTTGCCGACGCGGCCGGGCTGGGAGCGGATGAAATCCAGCACCTCCTGCTTGGAGGGCAACGGAACGTGCTTGGGTCGCGGCTTGGTCATGGGTTGAAGCTAGACCGCGCGAGGGGCCGCGGCAAGTCGTGCTATGCTCCCGGCCGGAGGTGGGGGATGATCGATCGTCTGATGGGGGCCGGACGCTGGCTGGTGTTGCCGCTGGGACTGCTGCTGGTGGCGCAGTGGCCGTTGCGCGACCTGGTCGGTGCGTACTCGCGCCAGGCCAACGATGCCGCCCAATGCCTTTTCGCCCTCTACGTCGCCCTGGCGGTGACCCAGGCCACCCGCCGCGGCGCTCACCTGGCCGCCCATTCGCCGGCCCACCGCCTGCCGGCGGCGGCGCGGCGGCGCCTGGCCCGCCTGGGCGCGGCCGTGATGGTGGCGCCGTGGGCCGCCTTCGTGGTGGTGTCGGGCTGGCCGTCGACCTGGCAATCGGTGCGCGGGCTGGAAGCCTTTCCCGACACCTACGACCCCGGCTATTTCATCGTGCGGCTGTCGGCCATGGTGCTTGCCGCGCTGGCCCTGGTCCAGGCCGTCCGCGACGCCGTCGTCGGTGAGCGCTGACCATGGCCGGATTGGCGATGCTGGTGCTGGCGGGGCTGCTGATGGTGGGGACGGGGCTGCCGGCCTTCGTGGTCCTGCTGGGGGTTTCGGTCCTGGCGGCTGCGGTCGGGCTGGCGACCGGCACGCTGGACTGGGCGCTGCTGGGAGCGCTGCCGCCGCGGCTGGTCGGGTTGCTCGACAACGACCTGCTGCAGGCCTTGCCCCTTTATGTCCTGATGGCCGCCCTGCTGGACCGCCTGCCGGTGGCGGGCCTGCTGTTTCGGGCGCTGGGCCGGGTGCTGGGCGCTCCGGCCCTGGCGGCGGTGGGGGTGGGGGCGATGGTGGCGCCCATGAACGGCTCGGTGGGGGCCGGCGTCGCCGCCCTGTCGCGGGCGGTGCATCCCCGGCTGGTGGCGGCAGGCGTGCCAGCACCGCGCAGCCTGGCGGTGGTGTGCGTCGCCAGCACCCTGGGCGTGGTGGTGCCGCCGTCGCTGGTGCTGATCTTGCTGGGCGACGCCATGATGCGCGCCCATACCGAGGCGCTCAACGCCACCGGGGCGCTGGAGCGCATTGTCAACACCCAGGACGTCTTCCGCGGCGCCCTGGGGCCGGCCGGGCTGCTGCTGGCGCTGGTGATGCTGGCGGCGTGGTGGGGCGGCCGCGGCGCCAGGCCCGAGGCCGAGCGCCTGGACCGGCGAGCCTGGGCGGTGGCGGTCGCGACCGCGCTGGCGTTGGTGGGCCTGCTGGGGGTGGTGGCGGCGGGACGGCTGTATGCAGTCGAGGCGGCGGCGTCGGGCGCTGTCGCCCTGGCCGTCGCCGGGCTGGCGTCCGGCCATCTCGACCGTGCCGGCCTGCGGGCGGTGCTCGACCACACCATGGCGGTGAGCGGGGCATTGTTCGCCCTGTTCGTCGCCGCCACTACCTTCACCCTGCTGCTGCGCGGCTTCGGCACCGACCGGGTGGTGGCCGACCTGGTGGCGGCGTTGCCCGGCGGGGCGGCCGGCGCAGTGGCGGGAGTGCTGGGGCTGGTGGCGGCCTCGGCCTTCGTGCTCGACGCCTTCGAGATCGTCTTCGTGGTGGTGCCGGTGGTGATGCCGCCGCTCCTGGCCCGGGTGGGCGACGCGGTATGGGTGTCGGTGCTGACCTTGCTGGTGCTGCAGGCCAGTTTCCTGCTGCCGCCGGTGGGCTATGCGGTGATGATGGGCCGGGCCTGCATCCGCCAGCCGGTCGGCGGAGCCGCCCTGGTCCGCGCCCTGGCGCCGTTCCTCGCCGCCATCGCCTTGGTGCTGGCGCTGACGGCGGCCTTTCCCGCCCTCGTCCACCTCGCCCAGCCCGACCCGACGCCTTTGGTGGCGGTGCCCGGAGCCGGCCTCGACCAGCTTGAGCGGCTGGCGCCACCCGAATGGGGACCGTCCGATAGGTAAGGTTTGTCTAATATGGCGAATTCGGATAATTCTAGGGCCAGCCAACCACGCACCACAGGGAGGACACGCACGTGGGCTACGCCGACCTCGAGAAGACTGCCAACGGCTATCTGGTCAACACCGCCGATTGGAACGAAGAGATCGCCAAGGAAATCGCCAAGGCCGAAGGCATCGGCGAGCTGACCCAGAAGCACTGGGACTTGATTAACCACCTGCGCGAAGAGTTCTTCGACAACAACGGCAACCAGCCCAACGAACGCCACATGTGCAAGGCCATGGGCGAGGTGTGGGGTGGCAACGTGGGGACGAAGGACCTTTACGACCTGTTCCCCATGCAGCCGTCCAAGCAGGCCACCAAGATCGCCGGCCTGCCCGAGACCAAGCGCAAGGGCGGCTACTGATCCTTTGTCGGCCCCCGGGCGATGGCCCGGGGGCAACGAAGTTGAGGATGGGGGCCCCGCCGCTCGGGCGGGGTTGCGATGGGTCTTACGGCCAGGGGGTCGGCCGCTCCCGCTTCTAGGCCGGCAAGGCCCCCACCTCGGTG
>JBLNBU010000143.1:0-48841 GCA_050260215.1 Actinomycetota bacterium | reverse complement strand
CGCCGGCGGCCAGGCGGCCGGCGTGCAGCTCGGGGTACCCGCCGGGCAGGTAGACGGCGTCGCAGCTCGCGTCCGGTCCCTCGCCGGCCAGGGGCGAGAAGGCGACCAGCTCGGCCCCGGCGCGCCGCCAGGCCTGCAAGGCGGCCTGGTAGGCGAAGGCGAAGGCCTCGTCGCGGGCCACGGCGATGCGGTTGCCCAGCGGCGGCAGCAGCGGGCCGGGCAGCGGCGCGTCGAGCCGGCCGGGCCGGGCCAGGGCCAGCAACCCGTCCAGGTCCACATGGCGTGCCACCACCTGGGCGGCGCCGTCCAGGAAGGCCTCGAGCGCCGGGTTCTCGCAGGCCTGGACCAGGCCCAGGTGGCGGCCGGGGATGGTCAGCTCGTCGGCGCGCGGCAGGAAGCCCAGCACCTGGACGTGGGGAAGCGTACGCGCGCAGGCGGCGGCGATGGCGGCGGCGTGGCGCTCGCCCGAGACGCGGTTGAAGATGACGCCGGCCACTGCGACGCCGTCCTGGTGGTTGGCGAAGCCGGCGATCACCGCCGCCGCCGAGGCGGCCATGCCGCGGGCGTCCACCACCAGCACCACCGGCCAGCCGGTCCGCCGGGCCAGGTCGGCGGTCGAGCCGTCGGGTTCGGCAGCGTCGACGGGGGCGCCGTCGAACAGGCCCATCACCCCTTCGGCCACCACAAGCTCGGCGTCGGCGGCAAGGCCGGCGGCAAGGCCGGCCAGGGTCGGGGCCCGCATGGCCCAGCTGTCCAGATTGAAGCAGTCGCGCCCCGAGGCGCCGGCGTGGAAGGCCGGGTCGATGTAGTCGGGCCCGACCTTGGCCGAGGCGACGCGGACGCCGCGGCGGACCAGCGCGCGCAACAGCCCCAGCGTCGCCGACGTCTTGCCGCTGCCCGAGGCCGGCGCGGCGATGATCAGCCCCGGTGCCATGGCCCTACTGGATGTGCTTCTTCAGCCCCGCCGCCAGGTCGTCGGCCGTGGTGCCATGGGGGAAGTGGGCGACGAATTTTCCGTCGGGACCCATCAGGTACAGGATGGCCGAGTGGTCCATGCTGTACTCGCCTTCCTTGCCGCCCTTGACCTTGGCGTAATAGACCTTGAACGACCGGGCCACGTCGGCGATTTGCTGCTCGGTGCCGGTCAGGCCGACGATGGCGGGGTGGAAGGCGGCGACGTAGTCCTTCATCACCTTGGGCGTGTCCCGGGCCGGGTCGACGGTGACGAAGATGGGCACCAGCCTCTCGCGCTGCTCGGGCGAAAGCTTGTCCAGCGCCGCCGCCACGGTGGACAGCGCGGTGGGGCAGACGTCGGGGCAGAAGGTGTAGCCGAAGAACATCAGCCGGTAGCGCCCGGCGAAGTCGGCGTCGGTCACCGTCTTGCCGTCCGGCCCGGCCAGGGTGAACGGCCCGCCGATGGCCGGCAGCACGCCTCCCTGCTGGGCGCGGTTGTGGCCGTCGAAGACCACCATGCGGACGCCGACCGCTATGAACACGACGACGATCACCGCCACTACGGCGATCAGCGCGCGCGACATCCTCATGGCCACAAGTCCTTTCCCGTCAGGCGAGCATGCGCCAGGCCATCCAGCCCAGCACGCCCGCATTCAAAACCAACAGCAGCGGCGCCCATTTCAACAACGGAGCCCGCCAATGCACAACAGCCGCGTGGCCGACCGCGCCCACCGTCACCAGCATGGGCACGGTGCCGGCGGCAAAAGCCAGCATGCCCAGCGCCCCGGTGACGGGATCGCCGCTGGCCGCGGCCACCGCCAGGGCGGCGTACAGCAAGCCGCAGGGGATGAAGCCCAGCGCCACCCCCAGCAGCCAGCCACGCGCGCCGGTCGGGCGGTGGAACAAGGGCTGGGCCAGGCGGCCGATGCGCCCCGACCACCAATCGCCGCCGCCGGCCCCCAGCCGCTTCAGGGCCGGCACCGCCAGCGCCAGCAGGAACAGCGCCGCCGCGCCCAGAAGCACCGCCGCCAGCCAGCGCAGGCCCGGCAAACGCCCGGCCGCCAGCGCGCCCAGCGCGCCCAGCAGGGCGTAGGTGGTGGCGCGGCCCAGGTGATAGGGAACCAGCGCCGCCCCGGCCAGGCGCCGCCATTCGGTCATGCGCGAAGCCGGCACCGATTCCAGGCGCGAGGCCACCTGCGACAGCACGAACGGCCCGCACATGCCCGAACAGTGCGACAGGCTTCCCAGCAGGCCGGTCAGGAACAGGGTGCCGATCACCCCGCCGCCGTCGGCGACGCGGGTGCTGCACACGGCAAGCCCTGAGGCGAGCAGGGCCGAAAGGCTGTCGGGTCCGTCGATCATGCGTGGCGGAGCATAGGGCGCCACCAAATGCCGATCAACCGGTTCGACGCCCGCCCTAGCGCAGCTTGCCGCGGACTTCCTCGATCAGGGAGAGCAGATGGTCGACCTCGACGCCGTCGCGGTCCATCAGGCGGCGGACCATGGGGTCGTCCATGACCTCGTCCAGCGACGGCTCGGCGCCGTCGAGGAACAGGGACGCCCGTTGCGGGCGCACGCCTACGACGAAAGCGGAAGACGGAGGACTGCGCGGATCGCTCGGCGCTGCGGCGGGTTGGCAGGCACTCGTCAACATGGACGCCCCCTTCCTCCGTAATTCAACAAGGAAAGACTACAACACGACGAGACGAAAGTGCAGATGTTCATTGGTAGCACCGGCCGCCATCGGATGTTTCATTGTACGTGCGGCGCCTGCAATTTACCGCAGTGCAATATACCTCCGAAGAGGAAGCTCATGCACGGCGCTGGCACCTAAATGAGAATGCCCCAAACGGGTTTCAAGGGGGAAGTCGGCGATTCGGCGGTGGCGGGTCACGCAAACGGCGGATGACGGCCCCACCGAACGAGGGACGGGCGAAGGCCCTAGGGCATCATCCGGTCGGGCCCCAGCACGCTGTCCGACAGCACCGGATAGCGGCCGTGGGGGGCGAACAGCTGGTAGTGCCACCATTCGTGCCGATAGAAGTCCCAGCCGGCGGTCGTCATGATCCCCATCAGCAGGTGGCGGTTGCGCTGGGCCTGGGCGCCGATGTCCTGGTTGCCGTGGTGCGACAGCGGGGTGAAGGCATCGAAGGCGGTGCCCATGTCGAGGGCGGCGCCGCTGGCGCCATTGACCAGGGTCAGGTCGACGGCCGCCCCCATGGAATGGGGAGAGCCGCGGCGGGGATCGGCCAGGAAGTCCGGGTCGGGGGTGTGGTTCCACAAGACCCACTGCGCTTCCGACGGGCGGAAGGCGTCCAGCACCTTGAGGCGCAGGCCCAGCGGCCGGGCCAGCTGGGCGGCGCGGGCCAGCAAGGGAGCCGCCTCGGCGTTGAGGAAGCAGCCGGCCTGGGCCCCATAGACCGGCCGGCCGGTGAAGTTGTCGGCGGTGGCGTAGGCCAGGGCGACGTCGATGCCCAAGGCGTCCGGGTCGATGGCGACCAGCGGGACCATTCCGTCACCTTTCTTGCCTGCTGCGGATGCGGGCAGTATATCCGCGGCAGGTCTTCATCGGTGAATCAATGATCGTCCTCGGCCTGGATACTTCGACGTCTGCCTGTTCGGCCGCCCTGTGGCGCGACGGGGTGGTGCTGGCCCGCCGGCTGGCGGCCATGGCGCGCGGCCAGTCCGAGGCCCTGGTGCCCATGGTGGCCGAGGTGCTGGCCGAAGCCGGTCTGGCCGCGGGCGGGCTGGACCTGATCGCGGTCACCGTGGGACCCGGCGCCTTCACCGGGCTGCGCATCGGCCTGGCGGCGGCGCGCGGGCTGGCGCTGGCTGCCGGCGTGCCGCTGGCCGGGGTGTCGACGCCCGAGGCGGTTGCCGCCGCCGTGCCCAAGGCCGAGCGGGCGGGCCGCAGCGTGCTGGCCGCCATCGAGTCCAAGCGCGAGGAGATTTGGGTCCAGGCCTTCGATGCGTCCTTGCATCCGCTGGGGCCGGTGGCGGCGCTCAAGCCCGAGGCGGCGGCGGCCCTGGTGCCCGGCCCGCTCTTGGTGGTCGGCGACGCGGCGCCGGCGGTGCTGGCCCATCGCCCCGACGCGGTGGCCGCCTCGGCGCCCGGCTGGCCCGACGCCGCTGTGGTCGCGGCCCTGGCCGCCGCCGGTGCCCGCCTGCCGCCCGAGCCGCTGTACCTGCGGCCTGCCGACGTCACCGTATGTCCGTCGAACTGATCCCTGCCGCCATGGTCCATGCCGAGCTGCTGGCCGGCATGCACCGCATCTGCTTCGCCAAGCCATGGGACACCGCGGCCATGGTCGGGCTGCTCGACATGCCGGGCAGCGACGGGCGGATCGCCGTGGCCGGCGGCCGGATGGCGCCCAGCGGCGGCGGCGAGGGGCCGGCCGGGCTGGTCCTGTGGCGGGTCGTCGCCGACGAGGCCGAGATCCTGACCCTGGCGGTGCTTCCCCCCTGGCGGCGGACCGGCCTGGGGCGGACCCTGATGCGCGCGGCCATGGATCAGGCCCGCCAGGCCGGGGCCGCGGTCATGTTCCTCGAAGTCGCCAGCGGCAACGATGCGGCTTTGGCGCTGTACCAGGGACTGGGTTTCCAGCGCATGGGCGTCCGGCGGGGTTACTACGACGGCGCCGATGCTCTGACCATGCGGGCGGACTTAGGCGTCCCAGAATAGAGCGCCGCTCATTTCTTGCGCACAAGCAGACGATGCACACCATTCGGGCCTTCGCCGGGCTCGGGTTGCAGCGACATCACTTGGTGGCCCAGTTCGGCGACCGACCGCGGCACGTTGGTGAGCGGTTCGGAGCCTTTCAGGCGCACTTCCAGCGTCTCGCCCGAGCCCATCCGTTCCACCTGCAACTTGGTCTTCACGAAGGTCATCGGACAGACCTCGGCGGTGATGTCAAGGTAGTAGTTGGCCTTGTCAGTCATGCGCACCCCGTCATTTTGCTTTTTCGTATTGGTTATTGCCTCGCCCCGGCGAAAGAATTATATACGAGGCACACGAGGAAATTGGAGGCCTGCCTTAAGATGTCGGAGCGTTCGAATTCCAGCGACCTGCTGGCGCTCACCACCGAAATCGTCGCCGCTCACGTCGCCAACAACAGCGTCGCCGTCAGCGATCTGCCCCAGCTGATCCACGAGGTCTATCGGACCCTGGCCAGCGTCGGCACCGCCCCGGTCGCCCCCGAGCGCCCGCAGCCGGCCGTTCCGGTGAAGAAGTCGGTCACCCCCGACTACATCATCTGCCTTGAGGACGGCAAGAAGCTGAAGATGCTGAAGCGGCACCTCAAGACGGCCTACAACATGACCCCCGAGGAATACCGCGACCGCTGGGGCCTGCCGGCGGACTATCCCATGGTGGCGCCCAACTACGCGCAGCACCGGTCCAGCCTGGCCAAGAAGATCGGCCTGGGTACCAAGCCGCGCAAGCGCAAGCGCGCCGGCTGAGGTTGTCGATGACGGGGGCGGCGGGAAATCCCGCGCGCCCCCATCTGCTTGAAGGGCCAACCGCTTCGCCAGGGACGCAGGGATGGTTTCGCGGATCGAACAGCGCTGCATCGACAAGGGCATGAAGATGACCGACCAGCGCCGGGTGATCGCCCGGGTGCTGTCCGACTCGGCCGACCACCCCGACGTCGAGGAAGTCTATCGCCGCGCCACCGCCATCGACCCCCGCATCAGCATCGCCACCGTCTATCGCACGGTGCGGCTGTTCGAGGAGGCCGACATCCTGGAGCGCCACGATTTCGGCGACGGGCGCGCCCGCTACGAGGAATCGGCGGGCGACCACCACGATCACCTGATCGACATGCATTCGAACAAGGTGATCGAGTTCTCGAGCCCGGAAATCGAAGCCTTGCAACGCGAGATCGCCAGGCGGTACGGCTACCGGCTGGTAGGGCATCGGTTGGAGCTGTACGGAGTTCCGTTGACTTCCGGCGACAAGCCCGACGAAAAATAGTCTGCAGGCGCCCGCCGGGCGCCCCTGGTGGACCCTGGAACCCGCTGATGGCCTTCGTCGACATCCCCGTGGCCGACACCGCCGCCGACACCCTGGAAGTGCGCCTGGCCGCCGATGCCGAGGAAATCGCCGCCGCCCAGGCGCTGCGTTACCGCGTCTTCTATGAGGAGATGGGTGCCAAGCCCACCGCCGAGGCCGCGGCCCGGCGCATCGACGCCGACGATTTCGACGCCGTTTGCGACCACCTGCTGGTCATCGACAACAGCCGCGGCGGCGGCGGCAAGGGCGTGGTCGGCACCTACCGGCTGATGCGCCGCGCCGTCGGCGAGGCATTCGGCCGCTTCTACACCGCCGGCGAATACGACATCGCCCCGATCCTGAAGGCGGGCGGCCGGTTCATGGAGCTGGGTCGGTCCTGCGTCGACGCCGCCTATCGCAACCGCGCCACCATGCAGATGCTGTGGGCCGGCATCGCCCAGTACTGCTTCGAGAACGACGTCGAGCTGATGTTCGGCTGCGCCAGCCTGCCCGGCACCGATCCCGAGGCCCTGGCCCCGCAGCTGGCCTACCTGCACCACTTCCACCTTGCCCCCGAGCAGCTGCGCCCGCGCGCCCTGCCGCAGCTTTACGTGGACATGGCGCGCCGCCCGCGCGAGGCCATCGACCCGCGCCGCGGTCCTGCCATCCTGCCGCCGCTGGTCAAGGGGTACCTGCGGCTGGGCGGCTTCGTCGGCGACGGCGCGGTGATCGACCACCAGTTCAACACCACCGACGTCTGCGTCATCGTCAAGACAGACCTGATCGCCAACAAGTACCGAGCCCATTACGGCCGCCGCGGAGCCCACCTGCCATGAGAGCGCACCTGACCTCGATCCTGCGCTTCCTGGTGTTCCTGCTGTGGACGCTGGTGGCCGTGCCTCCCTACCTGGTGCTGGTGGCCAGCGGCTATCGCCGCTATCCGGCCTACTGCTCGTTCTACTGGAAGGTCACCATGCGCCTGCTGGCCTTCGAGGCGGTGGTGCGCGGCAAGCCGGTGTCCGGCCCGGTGCTGTTCGTGGCCAACCATGCCAGCTATCTCGACGTCATCGTGCTGGGCAGCGTGCTGCCCGCGGTGTTCGTCGCCAAGGCCGAGGTGGCGGGCTGGCCGCTGTTCGGTTTCCTGGCCCGCGTCGCCAAGACCGCCTTCATCGAGCGCCGGCCGGGCGCTGCGGCGCGCGAGCGCGACAACCTGCGCGGCCGCCTGGATGAGGGCGTGCCGCTGATCCTGTTCCCCGAGGGCACCAGCAACGACGGCAACCGGGTGCTGCCGTTCAAGAGCTCGTTCTTCGCCATCGCCGAGCAGCCGCTGGCCGACGGCCGCCCGCTGCCGGTGCAGCCGGTGTCGGTGGCCTATACCCGCCTGGACGGCGTCGCCATGGGCCGCCATTTCCGCCCGTTCTATGCCTGGTACGGGGACATGACCCTGGCCGACCACATGATGGGGGCACTGGGCCTGGGCACGCTGACCATCGAGATCGAGTTCCACGAGCCGGTGACCATCGAGCAGTTCCGCAACTCGCGCAAGGCGTTGGCGTCCCACTGCCACGACGTAGTGGCCGAAGGCGTCGCCAGCGCGTTGGCCGGACGCAACACCGCGCTGCCGCCGGCCACTCTGGTGGAGAGCCCGGCCATCGCACTCCTTGACTCTTAGGCGGCGGATGCTAGCTTTCCAGGACATGAACCGGGCGGACCCGCGACAGCGGCCCGTCTTTTTTCGTTTCCGAACGAAGCGCCGGCACTGATCCGGGCGCGCACGACATTGGGCAAGCGACTCTTCGTCAAGACCTACGGCTGCCAGATGAACGCCTACGACTCCGCCCGCATGGCGGATGTCCTGGCGCCGCTGGGGTATGGCCCGGCCGATGAGCCCGAGGATGCCGACATGGTCATCCTCAACACCTGCCACATCCGCGAGAAGGCGGCCGAGAAGGTGTTCTCGGAGCTGGGCCGGCTGAAAAAGCTGAAGGCGGAGCGCGACGGCCGTCTGATCATCGCCGTGGCCGGCTGCGTCGCCCAGGCCGAGGGCGAGGAGATCCTGCGCCGCGCCCCTTACGTCGACATCGTGCTGGGGCCGCAGACCTACCACAAGCTGCCCGAGATGGTGGCGCGCGCCTCGCGCGCCGGCGGGGCGGTGCTCGACACCGAGTTCCCGGCCGAGCCCAAGTTCGACTTCCTGCCCGACGTGCGCGCCGACGGTCCCGCCGCCTTCCTGTCGGTCCAGGAGGGCTGCGACAAGTTCTGCACCTTCTGCGTGGTGCCCTACACCCGCGGTGCCGAGTACTCGCGGCCCGTCGCCGCGGTGCTGGCCGAGGCCCGCCGCCTGGCAGCGCTTGGCGTGTGCGAGATCACCCTCCTGGGTCAGAACGTCAACGCCTATCACGGCGAAGGCGCCGACGGATCGACCTGGGGACTGGGCCGGCTGATCCGCGAGCTGGCCGACATCGGCGTCGAGCGCATCCGCTACACCACCTCGCACCCCACCGACATGGACGACGAGCTGATCGCCGTCCATGCCGAGGTGCCCCAATTGATGCCGTTCCTGCACCTGCCCGTGCAGGCCGGATCCGACCGCATCCTCGATGCCATGAACCGGCGCCACGATCGTGCCTTCTACCTGCGCCTGGTGGAAAAGCTGAAGGCGGCAAGGCCCGACCTGGCGCTGTCGTCGGACTTCATCGTCGGCTTCCCCGGCGAGACCGACGCCGACTTCCAGGACACCCTGTCCCTGGTGCGCGAGGTCGGCTTCGTCCAGACCTATTCGTTCAAGTACAGCGCGCGTCCCGGCACGCCGGCGGCCGCCATCGCCACCCAGGTGCCCGAACCGGTCAAGGAAGAGCGGCTGGCCGAGCTGCAGGCCCTGCTGCATGCCCAGACCGAGTCCTTCAACCGCGCCTGCGTCGGCCGGGTGTTCCCGGTGCTGTTGGACCGCCGGGGCCGCCATCCCGGCCAGCTGGTCGGCCGCAGCCCCTACATGCAGCCGGTGCACGTGGCCGCCGCCGAGCATCTCCTCGGCAAGGTGGTGACGCTGAAGGTCACCGCCGTCCATCCCAACAGCCTGGCCGCCGTCCCGGCGGATGACCTGGGGGCATGCGCGTGAGCGACGAGTCGTCCCAGAATTCCATCCTGCAGCGCGAGTTCGACGACAACGCCCTGCTGCAGATCCTGTTCGGGCCGCAAAGCGCCAACCTGGAACGCATCGAGGGCTTGCTGGGCGTGGCGCTCAACAGCCGCGGCAACGCCGTATCCATCTCGGGACCGGCCGAATCGGTGCGCGACGCCGGCGCGGTGCTGGACGAGCTTTATCGCCTGGTCGGCCGCCAGGGCCACCTGGAGACCGCCGACATCGACGCCGCCGTGCGCATGGTCCACCAGGGCGCCGCCCCCACCGCCGGCGAGGACCTGGTGCTGCGCACCCGCAAGCGCCACATCGCCCCGCGCACGCCCACCCAGGCCACCTACATCCGCTCGCTGGAAACCAACCCGCTGGTGTTCGGGCTGGGGCCGGCCGGCACCGGCAAGACCTATCTGGCGGTGGCCAAGGCGGTCAGCCTGATGATCAAGGGCGAGGTCGACCGCATCATCTTGTCGCGCCCGGCGGTCGAGGCCGGCGAACGGCTGGGCTTCCTGCCCGGCGACCTCAAGGACAAGGTCGATCCCTATCTGCGGCCGCTCTACGACGCGCTCTACGACATGCTGCCCGGCGACCAGGTGATCAAGAAGCTGGCCGCCGGCGAGATCGAGGTGGCGCCGCTGGCCTTCATGCGCGGGCGCACCCTGGCCAACTCGTTCATCATCCTGGACGAGGCCCAGAACACCACCGCCATGCAGATGAAGATGTTCCTGACCCGCATGGGCGAGCACTCGCGCATGGTGATCACCGGCGACATGAGCCAGATCGACCTGCCGGCCGGGGTCCGGTCCGGCCTGCGCGACGCCATCGACATCCTGGCCGGCATGGAAGGGGTGTCGTTCGTCAACTTCACCGACCGCGACGTGGTCCGCCACGATCTGGTCACCCGCATCGTGCGCGCCTACGACAAGGCCGACCGCGAGCGCAAGCAGGGGGAGAACGGGCGGTGAGCGCCGGCGCCGACATCGCCGTCATCCTGGAATGCCCCGCCTGGGCCGAGCGGCTGGCCGACGTCGAAGAGCGCTGCCGCACCTTCGCCGCGGCGGCGCTGGGGGCGGGCGACCTGCTCGAGGCGGCCGAGCTGTCCATCGTGCTGGCCGACGACGAGACGGTGCACGCGCTCAACCGCGACTGGCGCGGCCACGACAAGCCCACCAACGTGCTGTCGTTTGCCGCCCTCGACGACGAATCGGCGCCCGTCGTGCCCGGTGCGCCGCTGCTGCTGGGCGACGTGGTGCTGGCGTTCGAGACCTGTCTGCGCGAAGCTGAAGAGATGGGGAAGCCGCTGGCCGACCACATGGGCCATCTGGTGGTGCACGGGGTGCTGCACCTTCTGGGCTGGGACCATGAGGACGAGGACGAGGCCGCCGAGATGGAAGGCCTGGAAACCTCGCTGCTGGCGGCGCTGGGGATCGACGATCCCTATGCGGGAGGGCATTGACCACCATGAGCGACCCGGGCAGTAGGCCGCCCCGTGAAAACGGGGCATCCGACGACACGCTGGGCAAGACCCTGCGCCACTGGCTGCGCTTCCTGCGCCGCTCGAAGGGCCCCGACACGGTGCGCGAGGCCCTGGAAGAGCTGATCGAGGACCGCGATGCCTCCGAGGTCCCCATCGACGAGCACGAGCGCCTGCTGCTCGGCAACATCCTGCACCTGCGCGAACGCACCGCCTACGACGTCATGGTGCCGCGCGCCGACATCGTCGCCGTCGAGGCCGGCATTGCGCCCGCCGAACTGATGGACCTGTTGATCCGCTGCGGCCATTCGCGCCTGCCGGTCTATCGCAACACGCTCGACGACGTCCTGGGCATCGTCCACATCAAGGACCTGCTGGCCGCCCAGCACCAGGGCAAGACCCCGCCGCTGCACCGGCTGGTGCGCCGGGTGCTGTTCGTGGCGCCGTCCATGCGGGTGCTGGACCTGATGCTGGAGATGCGCCTGAAGCGCACCCATATGGCCCTGGTGGTCGACGAGTATGGCGGCATCGACGGCCTGGTCACCATCGAGGACCTGGTCGAGCAGATCGTCGGCGAGATCGAGGACGAACACGACCGTACCGTCGAGCCGGACTTCATCGTCCACGCCGACGGCGTCATCGAAGCCGACGCCCGCACCCCCATCGAGGAATTCGAGGACAAGGTCGGCCCGGTGCTGACCGAAGAGGAGCGCGAGGAGGTCGACACCATGGGCGGGCTGGTCTCGTTCGTGGCCGGCCGCGTGCCCAGCCGCGGCGAACTGATCTCGCATCCGGCCGGCTTCGAGTTCGAGGTGGTCGACGCCGACCCCCGCCGCATCAAGCGCCTGCGCGTGCGCCGTCGCGAACCCCAGGCGGCGCCGGAGGGGGCATGATGGCGCTAGTGACATTGAATGCACGTCGTGAATGAAGTGAATCGCCTCGCCGCCCTGACCGGCTGGCGCCGCCGTGGGGCTGCCATGGCCCTGGGTGCCGTCGCCGCGCTGGCGTTGCCCCCGGTCGGGTTCTTTCCCGTGCTGTGGCTGTGCATCCCCGGGCTGGTCTATCTGCTTGACGGCTCGGCCGACCGCCGCTCCGCCTTCGGTGCCGGTTTCTGGTACGGCATGGGCTGGTTCGCCGCCGGGCTCTACTGGATCTCCTATGCCCTGCTCACCGATGCCGCCCGCTTCGGATGGATGATCCCGTTCGCGGTGTTCGGGCTGTCGGCGGTGCTGGCCGCCTTCCTGGGGGCCGCCACCTTGCTGGCACGGCTGGCCTGCCCGGCGGGCCCCTGGCGGGTGGTCGCCCTGGCGGCGGCATGGACACTGATGGAATGGGCGCGCTCGTGGGCGTTCACCGGCTTCCCGTGGAACCCGCTGGGCTCGGTGTGGGACCGGGTGCCGGCGGTGCTGCAGTTCGGCGCGGTCGGCGGCGTCTTCGGCCTGACGCTGATCACCCTGCCGGCCTTTGCCGCGCCGGTGCTGCTGGCCGCCCGCCGCGGGCGGATGCTGGCGGCGGTTGCGATGGCGCCGGTGGTGCTGGCCGGGCTGGGCGGCGCCGTGCGGCTGGCCGGCGCCCCCGACCTGGCGGATGCGGCCGCCTATGTGCCCAAGGTGGTGCTGCGCCTGGTCCAGGCCGACGTGGCCCAGGGCAACAAGTGGCGCGACGACCTGCGCGAGGCCCACTTGCGCGAGCATGTGGAACTGTCGCGCCGCCCCGGCTTCGAGGACGTCACCACCGTGGTGTGGCCCGAGACGGCGGCCTCCTATTTCCTCGACCTCGACCCGGTCCACCGCATGGTGGCGGCGCTGGCGGCGCCGGCCCGCGGGCTGCTGCTGACCGGGGCGCCGCGCATCACCCCGCGCGGGGTCGAGCCGCTGCAGATCTGGAACAGCCTGATGGCCATCGACGCCGACGGCCGCGTCGCCGGCATCTACGACAAGGTGCACCTGGTTCCCTTCGGCGAGTACGTGCCGCTGAAGGAGATCCTGCCCATCGCCAAGATCACCCACGGCGGCACCGACTTCTCGGCCGGGCCGGGTGCACGCACGCTGGACCTGCCCGGACTGCCGCCGGTGGCGCCGATGATCTGCTACGAGGCCATCTTCCCCGGTGCGGTGGTCGGGGCCGACCAGCCGCGGCCGTCCTGGCTGCTCAACATCACCAACGACGGGTGGTTCGGCCTGTCCGCCGGCCCGTACCAGCACCTGGCGGCGGCGCGCATGCGCGCCATCGAGGAAGGCCTGCCATTGGTGCGTGCCGCCAACACCGGGGTGTCGGCGGTGATCGACCGCTGGGGGCGAACGGTCGCCTCTCTCGGCCTGGGTGAAAAAGGTATCGTCGATTCGCGTCTCCCGCTTGCAGACGGACCAACGCTCTATTCCCGGTCCGGCAATCTCCCAGCGGTTCTGATCGTAGCGGCCATCCTCGCCGCATGCGCTGCATATCGTAGGTTGCATAACTCGAAGCGGTAGCTTCGCAGCGCTTGCCAATCCTTCGCGACTATTGAGCGGGTTGACTTGCATACAATGCTATGCCTAATGTCGCCACGACCAGTTTTGGTCGGTACTTTCCTACTCTTCCAGTTGCGGAAGGCATCATGGCCCCACCCAAACGCACCCAGAAGAAGACCGGAACCCGCAAGCCTTCCAGCCGCGGTCGCATGCCCTCGGGCAAGCCCAACCCCATCGACGTGCATGTGGGCGGCCGGGTCCGGCTGCGGCGCACCCTGATGGGCATGAGCCAGGAGAAGCTGGGCGAGGCCATCGGGCTGACCTTCCAGCAGGTGCAGAAGTACGAGCGTGGCGCCAACCGGGTCGGGGCCTCGCGCCTGTTCGACCTGTCGCGCGTGCTCGACGTGCCGGTGTCGTTCTTCTTCGACGACATGCCGGTCGAGGTCCAGCACCAAAGCCCGGTCAACATCATCCGCGGCCCCGTTCCCGGCCTGGGCGAGGAGCCGTCGCCCTACGGCTCGGACCAGATGACCAAGCGCGAGACGCTGGAACTGGTGCGCGCCTACTACAGCATCTCCGATCCCAACGTGCGCAAGCGCGTCTACGAGTTGGCCAAGGCGCTGGCGGCGGTCACCGAGACCGAGGAGAAGTAGGCGGGTCCGCCCGCCGCATCGGGGCGAGCGGCCTCCTCCCCGGACGGGCGGGGGCCACGCGGAGGTACGACATTCGCGATATGACTTGACGACACAGGGCCTCCCCTGTCAGAAGAGCCCCGGACCGCTCCGTCCTCGGGGCCGGTTCCGTGGAGATTTGACCGCTTGCCGCCACGTTAAACACCGGCTAAGTGGGTGCATCACGATGGCAATGCTTCCGCTTCTGATGCCCCTGGTCCCATTTGGATTGGATCGAGGAGGGCTTGGCCGTGTCCAAGAAGAATTACCTGTTCACTTCCGAGTCGGTGTCCGAAGGGCATCCCGACAAGGTCAGCGACCGCATCTCCGACGCCATCGTCGACGCCTTCCTGGCGGCCGACCCCTACTCGCGCGTCGCCGTCGAGACCATGTGCACCACCAACCTGGTGGTGCTGGCCGGTGAAGTCCGCGGCCCGGCTTCGGTGACCAAGGAACTGATGGAAGAGGCCGCCCGCCACGCCATCAAGGACATCGGCTACGAGCAGGACGGCTTCCACTGGAAGAACGCCCAGGTCCAGGTGCACGTGCACTCGCAGTCCGCCGACATCGCCGTCGGCGTCGACGCCGCCGGCGAGAAGGACGAGGGCGCGGGCGACCAGGGCATCATGTTCGGCTATGCGGTCAACGAGACCGAATCGCTGATGCCGGCGCCCATCTACTTCGCCCACAACATCCTGCAGTCGCTGGCCGAGGCCCGCCACTCGGGCGCCTCGCCGCTGCTCGGCCCCGACGCCAAGAGCCAGGTGACCCTCGAATACCGCGACGGCAAGCCGGTGCGCGCCACCTCGGTGGTGGTCTCGACCCAGCATGACGGCTCGCTGTCGCAGGCCGACGTGCGCGAGATCGTCCGTCCCCACGTCGTCAACGTCCTGCCCGAGGGCTGGATGTGCGACGAGGCCCATTTCTACGTCAACCCGACCGGTCGCTTCGTCATCGGCGGTCCCGACGGCGACTGCGGCCTCACCGGCCGCAAGATCATCGTCGACACCTACGGTGGCGCGGCCCCGCACGGCGGCGGCGCCTTCTCGGGCAAGGATCCGACCAAGGTCGACCGTTCGGCGGCCTATGCCGCGCGCTACCTGGCGAAGAACGTCGTCGCTGCCGGCCTGGCCGACAAGTGCCTGATCCAGCTCAGCTATGCCATCGGCGTGTCCAAGCCGCTGTCGGTGTATGTGGACTGCTCGGGCACCGCCCGCGTCGACGAGGACAAGCTGTCCGAGCGCCTGCAGCAGCTGATGGACCTGAGCCCGCGCGGCATCCGCACGCATCTCGGCCTCAACAAGCCGATCTATGCGCGCACCGCCGCTTACGGCCATTTCGGCCGCACCCCCGACGCCGACGGCGGCTTCTCGTGGGAGCGCACCGACCTGGTCGAAGCGCTGAAGCGCGCGTTCTAAGGTGATCCAGGGTCCCGCGGATCGTCCGCGCTTCTTCGGCCGCCGCCGGGGAAAGTCGCTGAAGAAGCGGGCCCAGGAGCTGATGGAGACCCTCCTGCCCCGGCTGGCGGTGCCGGTTCCGGGGCAGGGGGAGACCATCGACCCCTTCTCGCTGTTCGAGCCTGCGCCCCAGGGCGTGTGGCTGGAAGTCGGCTTCGGCGGCGGCGAGCATCTGGCCGCCCAGGCCGTCACCCATCCCCGGATAGGCTTCATCGGCTGCGAACCGTTCCGCAACGGCGTCGCCAGCCTGCTCGGCCACGTCGACGAAGCGGGCCTGCAGACCGTGCGCGTCTTCTACGAGGACGCCCGGCTGCTCTTGCCCGCCCTGCCCGAGGCTTCCATCGGCCGCGCCTTCATCCTGTTCCCCGACCCCTGGCCCAAGCTGCGCCACGCCGAGCGCCGCTTCGTCTGCGCCGCCAACCTGGATTTGCTGGCCCGTGCCCTGGCCGACCACGCCGAACTGCGCGTGGCCAGCGACGACCCGGTCTACGCCGCCTGGGCAGCCAAGGAACTGGGGCACCATCATTTGTTCGAGGAAATGCTGACGACCCGCGACCGCAGCCTGCTGCCGGCCGACTGGGTGCCCACGCGCTACGAACAAAAATGCCTGGCCAAGCGCCCGCCGACGTTCTTCCTGTACCGGCGGAAGGCGCGCTGACGATCATTACCCGTCATGCCCGCGCAAAGGCGAACCCTACGGCGCCCCCACGAAGGGTGAATCATCGCGTTTCGGGCGCTCGCCCTTGGGGTTCCTGCCCGTTACCAGGTAGTGGCACATCTCGGCGATGTTGGTGGCGTGGTCGCCGATGCGCTCGATGTTCTTGGCGATGAACAGCAGGTGGATGCAGGCGGTGATGGTGCGCGGATCCTCCATCATGTGGGTCAGGATCTCGCGGAACAGGCTGGAATAAAGGTCGTCGACCTCCTGGTCGCGGTCGCGCACCGCCATGGCGGCGTCGGCGTCCTGGCCCATATAGGCGTCCAGCACCGCGTGCAGCAGTTCGGCCACCAGCCGGCCCATGCGGCCGACCGAGGCGACCGGGGCGACCGGGGCCAGCTGGGTCAGCACCCCCGTCCGCTTGGCGATATTGCCGGCCAGGTCGGCGATGCGTTCAAGGTCGGCCGAGATCTTGAGAGCGGTGAACACCACCCGCAGGTCGTCGGCGACGGGGGCGCGCAGGACCAGCAGGCGCACCGCCTGTTCGTTGACGAAGGCCTCGCCGGCGTCGACCTCGGCGTCGGCCGCGACCACCTGGGCGGCCAGCTCGCCGTCGCGCTCGGCCAGGGCCTTCAGCGCCGCAGCCAGTTGCTTCTCGCCCAGCCCGCCCATGGAGGCGACGGCGTCGCGCAGGCGGCCCAGCTGCTCGTCGTACGACTTGACGATGTGGGGTTCACCGACCATCGCGCCCCTCCGCTTTCACCAGCCCCTTCAGGCGATAGACCAGGTCGAGCGCGGCCTTGGGCGTCAACTCGTCGGCGTTGATGCCGGCCAGCTCGGCTTCCACCGCCGACGGCGCGGACGGGGCGGCAGCCGCGGGCTTGGGCCGGGAGCCAAGGGCTGCGAACAGCGGCAGGTCGTCGGCCAGCCGGGCGATGCCGCTGGCCTGCTCGGATTTCTCCAGCGTCGCCAGCACCTCCTCGGCGCGGGCGACCGCCGCCGGCGGCAGGCCGGCCAGGCGGGCGACGTGGATGCCGTACGAGCGGTCGGCGGCGCCGGCGGCCACCTCGTGCAGGAAGACAACGTCACCCTGCCATTCCTTCACTCGCATCATGTGGCACGACATCTGGGCCAGCCGCCCGGTCAGGCGCGTCAGCTCGTGGTAGTGGGTGGCGAACAGGGCGCGGCAGCGGTTGACCTCGTGCAGGTGCTCGACCACCGCCCAGGCGATGGACAGGCCGTCGAAGGTGGCGGTGCCGCGGCCGATCTCGTCCAGGATGACCAGGGCGCGCGGGCCGGCCTGGTTGAGGATGGCGGCGGTCTCGACCATCTCGACCATGAAGGTCGACCGCCCGCGCGCCAGGTCGTCGGCGGCGCCGACGCGGGAAAACAGCCGGTCGACCACACCGATGCGCGCGGCTTGCGCCGGCACGTAGGATCCGCTTTGCGCCAGCACCGCGATCAGGGCGTTCTGGCGCAGGAAGGTGGACTTGCCGGCCATGTTGGGGCCGGTGACCAGCCACAGCCGCTGGCCGTCCGACAGGGTGCAGTCGTTGGCGACGAAGGCGCCAGAGTGCGCGGCCTCCAAGGCCGCCTCGACCACCGGGTGGCGGCCGCCCACGATGTCGAAGGCGGGCGAATCGTCGACCACCGGGCGGCACCAGCCGCGCTCGGCGGCCAGCTCGGCCAGGCTGCTGGCCACGTCCAGCGCCGCCAGGGCCGCGGCCGCTGCGGCGATGGGCCCGCCGTGGCCGACCACCTCGCGCACCAGCTCGTCGAACAGCTCGACCTCCAGCGCCAGCGCCCGGTCGGCGGCACCGGTGATGCGGCCGGCCAGTTCGATCAGTTCGGTGGTGGTGTAGCGCGCCGCATTGGCCATGGTCTGGCGGTGGATGAAGCGTTCGTCCAGCTTGTCCGCCTGCTTGGCCGGCACCTCGATGTGGTGGCCGATGATGTTGTTGTGGCGAATCTTCAGGGACTGCACGCCGGTGTCGTCGGCGTAGCGCCGTTCCAGGCGGGCCAGCATGCCGAAGCCCTCGGCGCGCAGGGTCTTCAGCTCGTCGAGGCCGGCGTGGTAGCCGGCCTGGATGAAGCCGCCGTCGCGGGCGTTCAGCGGCAGGTCGGGAGCCAGCGCCCGGCACAGCCGGTCGACCAGCTCGCCATGCTCGCCCAGGTCGCGGGCGCAGGCGGCCAGGTTGGGCGGCATGTCCAGGGAAGGCGTCGCCAGCAGGGTGCGCAGGGCCGGCACCTCGGCCAGGGCGCCCTGGACGTTGGCCAGGTCGCGCGGGCCGCCGCGGCCCAGCGACAGGCGGGACAGGGCGCGCTCGACGTCGGGGCAGCGCTTCAGCGCCTCGCGCACCCGGGCACGCACCCCGTCGTGCTCGACGAAGAAGGCGACCATGTCGAGGCGGGCGTCTATGGCGGCCGGGTCGGTCAGCGGGGCGGCCAGCTGGGCCGCCAGGGCCCGCGCGCCGGCGCCGGTCACGGTGCGGTCGACGGTGGCCAGCAGGCTGCCTTTGCGCTCGCCGGTCAGGGTTTCGGCCAGTTCCAGGTTGCGCCGGGTGGCGCCATCGATCTCCATGACCGCGCCCTGGGCCAGCTGGCGCGGCACGCTCAGGCGGGGCAGCTTGCCCTTCTGGGTCAGCTCGACGTAGTCGACCAGGGCGCCGCCGGCGGCCAGCTCGGCGCGCGAGAAGGCGCCGAAGGCGTCCAGGGCGCCGACGCCGTAAAGAGCTTCCAGTCGGCGCCGCGCATTCTCGGAATCGAAGCGGGCGGACGGCAGCGGCGACAGCACCGCCTTCCACTCGGTCCACACTTCGGCCAGGCCGTCGGCGCCGAACAGGCGTTCGGGCAGCAGCAGCTCGCCCGGCGACAGGCGTGCCAGCGCGGCGGCCAGCGCCTTGGCCGGAACGGCCTGCATGGCGAAGTCGCCGGTGGACACGTCGACCCAGGCCAGGCCCAGGCCCCCGTGCACCTCGGCCACCGCCGCCAGGTAGTTGTGGGCGCGCGCGTCCAGCAGGGTGTCCTCGGTCAGCGTGCCGGCGGTGATCACCCGGACCACGTCGCGCGCCACCACCGACTTCGAGCCGCGCTTCTTGGCCTCGGCCGGGTCTTCCATCTGCTCGCCGATGGCGACCTTGAAGCCGGCGCGCACCAGGCGGGCCAGGTATGCCTCGTACGAGCGCACCGGCACCCCGCACATGGCGATATCCTCGCCCAGGTGCTTGCCGCGCTTGGTCAGCGCGATGTCCAGCGCGGCCGCCGCCTTCACCGCGTCGTCGAAGAACAGCTCGTAGAAATCGCCCATGCGATAGAACAACAGGCAGTCGGGATGGGCCCGCTTGATGGCCAGGTACTGGGCCATCATCGGCGTGGCGTCCGCGGGAATCTCCGGGCTTTCTGCGGTCACGGGGAGAACAATCGGGATATGCTGTTGCGGCAGGGCACCTTACCATGAGGGACGGGGCGCGCAAGCCCCAACCCCCTAGGCATCGCCCGTGTCCTGGCGCACAATGAGGGGACCGGCGCAACGACGTAAAGGGTTCGCCATGGCCAATATCGATCCGCATGCGCCGACCGTCCGCGAGGTGGTCGGCACCTTTGCCGACCGCACCGCCTTCGAGGGCGCGGTCGGCGAGTTGTACCGGGCCGGCTTCGAGCAGGCCGACCTGTCGGTGCTGTCGTCGCACGCCTCCATCGATGCGGCCGGGCGCGAGGGCAAGTCGTGGAAGGACGTGCTGACCGCCCTGGTCGGCGAGATGAAGTACGAAGGCCCGCTGGTCGCCGCCGGCCTGATCGCCCTGGCCGCCGGGCCGGTGGGTGCGGCCATCGCCGGACTGGTGGCAGCTGGCGTCGGCGGGGCCGCCGCCAAGGAGCTGCTGGACGAGGTCTCGGCCATGCCGGCCTCCGAGGATTTCGCCCGCGCGTTGGCTGCCGGCGCCGTCATCTTGTGGGTGTCGGTGCGCGACCAGCTCCAGGAGGAAAAGGCCCGCCGCATCCTGGCCGCCCAGGGTGCCGCCAACGTGCATCTGTTCGAGCGCACCGCCCGCTGACGGAGTCTTAACCCCGCAGGCGGCAACAAGAAGACCTGAACCGTCCACCGAACGAGGGGCGACGCTTAATCCATGACCAGCCATCCGACCAGCCCGATCTCCGCCGCCGGCATCGGCGACGAGGCCCACGCTCAGCTCGAGCAAGACACCCTTGCCATGCACGCCTCGGGGCGGCCGGGCAAGATCGAGGTGACGCCGACCAAGCCCCTGGCCACCCAGCGCGACCTGTCGCTGGCCTATTCGCCGGGCGTCGCCTATCCGTGCCTGCACATAGCGCGCGACCCCTCCCTTGCCTACGACTACACCGCCAAGGGCAACCTGGTGGCGGTGATCTCCAACGGCACCGCGGTGCTGGGCCTGGGCGACCTGGGCGCGCTGGCCGGCAAGCCGGTGATGGAGGGCAAGGCGGTGCTGTTCAAGCGCTTCGCCGACGTCGACGCCATCGACCTGGAAGTCGACACCCGCGACGTCGACGAGTTCGTGGGCTCCGTGCGCTTCCTGGGCCCCAGCTTCGGCGGCATCAACCTGGAAGACATCAAGGCGCCCGAATGCTTCATCATCGAGCAGCGCCTGCGGGAGCTGATGGACATCCCCGTCTTCCATGACGACCAGCACGGCACCGCCATCATCGCCGCCGCCGGCCTGCTCAACGCCTGCGACCTGACGGGGCGCAAGCTGGCCGACATCAAGGTCGTGGTCAACGGCGCCGGCGCCGCCGGCATCGCCTGCGTCGAGCTGATCAAGGCCTTGGGCGTCAAGCACGCCAACGTCACCTTGTGCGACACCAAGGGCGTCATCTACCAGGGCCGCTCGGAGGGCATGAACCAGTGGAAGTCGGCGCACGCGGTCAAGACCGATGCCCGCACGCTGGCCGAGGCGCTGGAGGGCGCCGACCTGTTCATGGGCCTGTCGGTCAAGGGCGCGGTGACCCCTGAGATGGTCGCCGCCATGGCGCCCAAGCCCATCATCTTCGCCATGGCCAACCCCGACCCCGAGATCACCCCGGAAGAGGTCAAGGCGGTGCGCGCCGACGCCATCGTCGCCACCGGGCGGTCGGACTATCCCAACCAGATCAACAACGTTCTGGGTTTTCCCTATATCTTCCGCGGCGCGCTCGACGTGCGCGCCAGCACCATCAACGAAGCGATGAAGATCGCCGCCGCCAAGGCCATCGCGGCGTTGGCGCGCGAGGACGTGCCCGACGAGGTCGACGCCGCCTATTCCGGCCGCCGCCTGCGCTATGGGCCCGACTACATCATCCCGGTCCCCTTCGACCCCCGCCTGATCGCCGCCATTCCGCCGGCGGTGGCCCGTGCCGCCATGGACAGCGGGGTGGCGCGCAAGCCCATCGTCGACATGGACGGCTATCGCAAGGAGCTGTCGGCGCGACTGGATCCCACCGCCGCCTCCATGCAGGCGATCACCGAGGTGGTCAAGGCCAGTCCCAAGCGGGTGGTGTTCGCCGAGGGCGAGGAGGAAAAGCAGATCCGCGCCGCGGTCGCCTTCCACAACGCCGGCCTGGGCCACCCCATCCTGATCGGCCGCGACGACCGCATCCGCGAGACCATGCGCGCCATCGGCCTGCCGGCGGCCGAGGGCCTGGAAATCGTCAACGCCCGGCTCAGCCCCAAGACCAAGGCCTATACCGACCTTCTGTACCAGCGCCTGCAGCGGCGCGGCGCGCTGTACCGGGACGTCCAGCGACTGGTCAACCAGGAGCGCAACATCTTCGGCTCGCTGATGGTGGAATCGGGCGACGCCGACGCCATGGTGACCGGCCTGACCCGCAACTACTGGCAGGCCTTCGAGGAGATCAAGAAGGTGGTCGACCCCAAGCCGGGCGAGCTGTTGTTCGGCATGACGGTGATGATCAGCCAGGGCCGGGTGGTGTTCATCGCCGACACCACGGTGCACGAGACGCCGACGCCGCGCCAGTTGGCCGACATCACCATCCAGACCGCCCACAAGGCCCGCCAGATGGGGCACGAGCCCCGCGTGGCGCTGTTGTCGTATTCCAACTTCGGCAACCCGTCGTCGGACCGGGCCGAGCGGGTGCGGGAAGCAGTCGCCATCCTCGACCAGGCCAAGATGGACTTCGAGTACGACGGCGAGATGGCCGCCGACGTGGCGCTGGACCCCGACCTGCTGGCCCACTACCCGTTCTGCCGCCTGTCGGGGCCGGCCAACGTGCTGATCATGCCGGGCCTGTATTCGGCCCACATCGCCTCGAAGCTGCTGCAGAAGCTGGGCGGCGGCACGGTGATCGGCCCGGTGCTGATGGGCCTGTCCAGGCCGATCCAGATCACCTCCATGGACGCCACCGCCAACGACGTGGTCAACATGGCGGTGCTGGCCTGCTACGACGCGGTGCGCGGCTAGGATGCAGCGGACGGCCGGCCTGCGCGAGGTGGCCATGGCCGGCCTGGTGCCGGTCCTGCCCGCCGCGGCGGTGCTGGCCGGCCTGGCCGGCTTCGGGGCGCTGTCGTGGGGCTGGGCGGTGGCGGCGTGGGCGGCCTGCTGGCTGGCCGGTGCCCTGCTGGCCCGCTCGCGGCTGGACCGCATCGCCCAGTTGGAAAGCGACCTGTCGCTGGCCCGCCGCATGCCGGCGGCCGCGCCCGCTGCCCCGGGGTGGACCGATGCGGTGTTCGACCTGCTGCCGGGGCCGCTGCTGCTGCTGGACGGCGCCCGCCGGGTGGTGCGCTCGAACGCCGCGGCGGCGCGGGTGTTCGGCCGCGACCCCACCGGGCGCGAGCTGGCGGCCTTCCTGCGCGACCCGCAGCTGCTCGACGCGGTGGCCGCGGCGGTGGGCGGCAGCAGCGGCGCCGAGGTGGAATTCACCCTGCCGCCGCCGGTCGACACCGTGTGGGTGGCGCGCATGGAGCCCACCGGCAGCGGTGCGGTTCTCGCCCTGCACGACATCACCGGCATCCGCCGCGCCGAGCGCATGCGCGCCGACTTCGTCGCCAATGCCAGCCACGAACTGCGCACTCCGCTGGCCTCGCTGTCGGGCTTCATCGAGACCCTGCGCGGCCCCGCCCGCGACGACACCGAGGCGCGCGACCGCTTCCTCGCCATCATGCAGGACCAGGCCGGGCGCATGAGCCGGCTGATCGCCGACTTGTTGTCGCTGTCGCGCATCGAGCTGGACGAACACACCCCGCCGCGGGGCACCGTGGACCTGGCCGCAATGCTGGCCGCCGCCGCCGAGGCGCTGAAGCCCCAGGCGGCCGCCCGCGCGGTCGACATCGTCGTCGCCGCCGACGGCGTGGCGCCGGTGGTCGGCGACGCCGACGAGTTGGCCCAGGTGTTCCAGAACCTGATGGACAACGCGGTCAAGTACGGCCGCGACGGCAGCCGCGTCGAGGTTACCGCCGCCCGCGCCGATGCGCTGCCGCCGGCCGCCGGCCGCCTGTTGCGCGAGAACGGCGCCGTCGCGGTGGCGGTGCGAGACCACGGCGACGGCATCGCCCGCGAACACCTGCCACGCCTCACCGAACGCTTCTACCGGGTCGACACCGCGCGCTCGCGCCAGATGGGCGGCACCGGCCTGGGCCTGGCCATCGTCAAGCACATCGTCAACCGCCACCGCGGCGTGCTGACCATCGACAGCACGGTGGGGCAGGGCTCGACCTTCACGGTGTGGTTGCCGGTGGCCAAGGGGTAGGGACCGGTCTCAGAGACCGTCAGCCGCCCAGCATGGTCGGCGCAACCTGGTCGCTCGCCACGTTGTCCAGCAGCGCCAGCAGGCCGGACAGGATCTGCAGCGGGCTGGGTGGGCAGCCGGGGATGTGCAGGTCGACCGGGACCACCGTCTGGGCGCCGCCCAGCACCGCGTAGGTGCCGGCGAAGCAGCCGCCGTCGCGGGCGCAGTCGCCCATGGCCACCACCCATTTGGGCGCCGGCGCGGCGTCGTATGTGCGGCGCAGGGCCTCGGCCATGTTGGCGGTCACCGGGCCGGTGACCAGCAGCACGTCGGCGTGGCGGGGGCTGGCGACGAAGCGGATGCCGAAGCGCTCCAGGTCGTAGACGGGGCTGTTGACGGCGTGGATTTCCAGCTCGCAGCCGTTGCACGAGCCGGCGTCGACCGCGCGGATCGACAATGACCGGCCCAGCCTGGCCCGTGCCGCCTCGCCGACCTTGGCGACCAGCTCGGCCACCCCGTCGGCGTCGGGCTCGGGCGCCCCGCCGATGGTGTGCGGGCCCTTGACCAGATGGCGGAACAGGAAGCGGGCGATGGGCGGGATCATAGATCGTGCCCCGAGTAGGAACAGTTGAACGACTTGTTGCACAAGGGGAAGTCGGCGACGATGTTGCCCTCGATGGCGGCTTCCAGCAGCGGCCACTGGAACCACGACGGATCGTGGGGATGGCATCGCACGATGCGCCCGGCTTCCGAGATGCGCACCCACACCACCACCTCGCCGCGGAAGGACTCGGCCACCCCCATGCCCTCGCCGCCGCGGGTGGGGACGGGGGCGGTGATGGCGCCTTCGGGCAGCTCGTTCAAGATGCGCGACAACAGGCGCAGGGATTCGCGCACCTCGGCGATGCGCACCTCGACGCGGGCGTTGACGTCGCCCTCGGGCTGGATCGGCACCGCCAGGTCGAGATCGTCATAGGGCGGATAGCCCGGCGTGCGCCGCGCGTCGCGCGGCCGCCCCGAGGCGCGGCCGACGAAGCCGCCGGCACCGAAGCGGTGCGCCAGCGACCCGGCCACCACGCCGGTGCCGACCGTGCGGTCGATCAGCGACGGCGTGTCGCGGTACAGATGCACCGCCTTGTCGAACATCTTGCGCAGCCCGTAGAGCATGTGCTTCAGCGCCTCGATGCCGTCGTCGCCGATGTCGCGGGTCACCCCGCCGGGCACGATTCGGTCCATCAGCAGGCGATGGCCGAACAAGATGTCGTTGGAGCGCAGCACCTTCTCGCGCAGCCAGCCCATGTGCGACAGCATGATGGCGAAGGCGGCGTCGTTGCAGATGGCGCCGATGTCGAAGACGTGGTTGGCAATGCGCTCGCATTCGGCCATCAGGGCACGCAGCCAGTGGGCGCGCGGCGGCGGCTCGATGCCCAGGGCGGCCTCGACGGCGCGGGCATAGGCCAGCGAATAGGCCACGGTCGAATCCCCCGACACCCGGGCGACGATGCGTCCGGCTTCCAGGATGCCGCGGTTGGCGCAGGCGGCCTCGATGCCCTTGTGGACATAGCCCAGACGCTCCTCCAGGCGGACCACCGTCTCGCCCTGGCAGTGGAAGCGGAAATGGCCGGGCTCGATGACGCCGGCATGGACCGGGCCGACCGGGATCTGGTGTAGCCCCTCGCCCTCGGCGGCGTTGAAGGTGTAGCGATGGGGGTGCGGCGCCGGCGGCGCGCGGTGGGCGGCCAAGGGGTGCCGGGCCGGCCAGCGGCCATGGTCCAGCCATGGGCGCTGATCCTCGAGGCCTTCGGGCTCCAGGCCCCAGATGTCGCGGATGGCGCGCTCGATGCGGACGGTGCCGGGGCGGATCTGGCCGACGGCGAAGAACTTGTGGTCGGGGCAGGGATGCGAGGCCACCGCCACGTCGCCGGTCCGCTCGTCGCGCAACGCCAGGTGGATCTCGCCCGGCTCGGCCCATTCGGCCATCACCGTCCACTCGGCGGCCGACAGGCACTCGACCAGCGCCCGCCAGCTGCGCGCGTCCAGCTGATAGCGCGGCCATGGCCGATGGTGGGCCACCAGCTTGCCGGCCAAGAGGAAGTCGAGAAGGGTGGTCTCGCCGATCATGGTCGCCCTCACCCCAGCAGCTTGGCCACGGACTGGAACCACGCCACCAGCGGCCCGGGCAGGTACAGGCCCGCCACCAGCACCAGCGCCATGTGGGTCCACAACGGCACCAGGGTCATCAGGCTGCCGGCCCGGGTGGAATGGCCATGGGGGTGCTCCTCGGCCGGCGGGCCGAAGGCCATCTGCTGCATGCGCGCCACCAGAGCGCCGAACGCCAGCAGCAGCCCCAGCGCCAGGGGCGCGGCCAGCAGCGGCTGGCGGGCGAAGGTCGAGCTGACCACCAGGAACTCGCTCATGAACACGCCCATGGGCGGCAGGCCGGCGATGGCCAGCACGGCGACCACGAAGCCCCAGCCCAGCGCCGGATGGGTGGTGGTCAGGCCGCGGATGTCGGCGATGCGCTTGGTGCCGGCGTTCTGGCTGATGACGCCGACGGCGAAGAAGATGGCCGACTTGGTCAGCGAGTGCATGGTCATGTGCAAGAGGCCGGCGAAGTTGGCCAGCGCGCCGCCCATGCCGAAGGCGAACGTGATCACCCCCATGTGCTCGAGGGAGGAATAGGCGAACAGCCGCTTGATGTCGCCGCGCCGGTACAGCATGAACCCGGCCAGGAACAGGCTGGACAGGCCCATCATGATCATCAGCGGCCCAGGCGTCAGCGTGGCGCCGTTGGCGGCGATGATCATCTTGAAGCGCAGCAGGGCATAGAGCGCCACGTTGAGCAACAGCCCCGACAGCACCGCCGAGATGGGGGTCGGGCCCTCGGCATGGGCGTCGGGAAGCCAGGCATGCAAGGGCGCCAGGCCCACCTTGGTGCCGTAGCCGACCAGCACGAAGACGAAGGCCAGGTTCAAGAGGTCCGGCTGGAAGGCGTTGGAGCGCTTGACCAGCAACGTCCACGCCATGGCATCGGCGCCGTCGCCCATCACCGGCTGGGCCGCCAGGTAGACCAGGGTGGTGCCGAACAGCGCCAGCCCGATGCCCACCGAGCACAGGATGAAGTATTTCCACGCCGCCTCGATCGCCTCGCGCGTGCGGTACAGGCTGACCATCAGCACGGTGGTCAGCGTCGCCGCCTCGACCGCCACCCACATCACGCCGGTGTTGTTGGCGGTCAGCGCCAGCAGCATGGTGAACAGGAAGGCCTGGTACATGGAGTGGTAGAAGCGCAGGTGCACGTCCGACAGACGCTCGGCCTCGGTCTCGCGGGCGATGTAGGCTGCCGAGAACACCGCGGTGGTCAGGCCGACGAAGGCGGTCAGCACCACCAGGTAGATGTTGAAGTCGTCGATGAACAACAGCCGGGTCGGCTCGGGCCGGTTGTCGAACAGCACCAGCGACGACAGGAAGGTGGCCAGCGACGCCGCCACGTTGGCCCAGGTGGCCACGCGCCAGTTGGGCAGCACGGCCAGGAAGCCGGCCGCCCCCAGCGGCACGCCCAGGATCCACAGCAGCGGGTTGTCCATGCCCGGGGCCATCGCCTGCATCATTGGCGGTCCCCCCGATAGGTTTCAAGGTAGTGCAGGTCCAGCGTGTCGAAGCGCTCGCGGATGCGGAAGAAGAAGATGCCGAACAAGGTCATGGCCACCAGCACGCTGAACGCCACCGAAATCTCGACCACCAGCGGCATGCCCTTGGCCGACACCGCCGCCAGGATCAGGCCGTTTTCCAATGCCATGAAGCCGACCACCTGGGTCACCGCGTTGCGCCGGGTGATCATCATCAACAGGCCCAGCAGCACCACGCTCATGGCCAAAGCCAGGCTCTCGCGGGTCAGCGCCGCGGCACCCGCGGTCACCGGCAGCACCAAGAGGATCGACAATGCCACCAGGGCCACGCCGACGATCATGGTCCAGCCGATGCCCAGCGCCGTCTCGACGGTGCGGTGGATGCCCAGCCGCTCGACCAGCCAGTGCAGGGCGAAGGGAACCAGCAGCGCCTTGAACACCAGGGCGATGGCGGCGGTGGCGTAAAGGTGCGGCGCATTCTGGATGTGGGCCTGCCAGGCGGCGGCGGCGGCCAGGGCGAAGGCCTGGAAGGCGAAGGTGTTGAGCACCGCGAACAGCCGGCGCTGGTAGAGCAGGCCGAAGCCCGCCATCAGCACGGTGGCGCCGATCAGGTGGGCAAGGTCGTAGGAGATGTGGCTGAGCATCACACCGCCTCGGACACGTAGAGGAAGATGGTGGCCAACAGCCCCAGCAGCAGGGCGCCGCCCAGGAAGTCGGAATAGCGGAACACCCGCATCTTGGCGATCGAGGTCTCGAATACCGCCAGCGCGGTGGCCAGCCCGAAGGTCTTGGCCAGGAAGCTTCCCAGCCCGATGGCGAAGCCCACCGGCCCGGCGCCCGGCTGGGCGATGCCCCAGGGGATGAACAGGGCGCCGATCAGCGAGATGAACAAGGTCAGCTTGACCATGGCGCCGAACTCGATCAGCGCCAGGTGGCGGCCCGAATATTCCAGCACCATGGCTTCGTGCACCATGGTCAGCTCCAGGTGGGTGGCCGGGTTGTCGATGGGGATGCGGCCGTTCTCGGCAATGGCCACCATCACCAGCGCCGCCATGGCCAGGCCCATGGAGACCTCGAGGCCGACGCCGCCCGACAGCACGAAGGCGACGATGCGCGACGGGGCCGTGGTGCCCGACAGCAGGGACAGCGAGAAGGTGACCATCAGCATGGCGGGCTCGGCCAGGGACGCGATCATCATCTCGCGCGATGAGCCGATGCCGCCGAAGGCGGTGCCCACGTCCATGCCGGCCAGCGCCAACCAGAAGCGGGCCAGCCCCAGCAGCGCCACCAGGGCGATCAGGTCGGCGGCCGGGGCCAGGAACAGGTTGGTGGTGAAGGTGGGCACGATGCAGGCGGCCAGCCACACCGCGGCGAAGGTGACGTAGGGCGCGGCGCGGAACACCCACGACGCCGAGTGGGCCACCACCGCTTCCTTCTGCAGCAGGCGCAACAGGTCGCGGTAGGGCTGCAGCGGCGACGGCCCGCGCCGGGCATTGAGGCGCGCCTTGATCAGCCGGACATAGCCGGTGACCAGCGGCGCCAGGGCCACCACCAGCAGGATCTGCACCAGTTGCCAGCCAAGCGCGATCATTGCTGCTGCCTCACGGCGACGACGAGGAGAAGGAAGACCAGCGCCGCGAACATCATCAGCAGGTAGTGGCGCACGGTCAGGAACTGCAGCCGGTTGACCCGGTCGGCGACGGCGTCGACGGCGCGCTGGATCTGGACGTAGAGGTAGGTCCACACCGGATCGATCATCCGCACCCGGTGGCGCGCCGGCGAATCGTCGCCGGGCTCGGGCATCTCGACCTCCTCGCGGGCGGCGAAGATGGTGGCGCCGAAGACGCGGCGCAAGGGTTGGGCCATGCTCTGGCCGGTGTACTGGGCGTCGGGCAGGTCCTCGGCATGGCCGCAGTCCCAGGCGTCCGAGCGGCGCACCGCGGTGGTGCCCAGCCGGTGGACCACCACGATGGCGATCAGGAACAAGGACAGCCCAACCATCACCAGCACGGTGCCGGAATAGGAGCCGCGGGTGGAACTGACCGGCGACAGCCACGGCCAGCCCAGGTCGGCCGACACCGCCATCTGCACCCCCGACAGCGGCTGCACCACCGAGGACAGGGCGTCGGTGACGGTCACCGGGATGGCACCCAGGATCACGCACAGCACCGCCAGCGCCGCCATGGTCAGGCGCATGCCCTGGGTCACCTCGCCGGCCTCGGCCGCCTCGGGGCTGCGCGGCCGGCCCAGGAAGGCCACGCCGAAGGCGCGCACGAAGCAGGCCGCCGCCAGCGCCGCCGCCAGGGCCAGCATGGCGCCGACCACCGGCACGCCGAACTTCATCGTCCAGTGGGGCAGGCCGGGGCCCTTGAACAGCGACTGGAAGATCAGCCATTCCGAGACGAAGCCGTTCAAGGGCGGCAGCGCCGAGATGGCGGCCGCGCCCACCAGGGCGGCCGCGCCCGTCCACGGCATGCGGTTCAAGAGCCCGCCCAGCCGGTCCAGGTGGCGGTGCCCGGTGGCGGTGATCACCGCGCCGGCGCCGAGGAACAGCAGGGTCTTGAAGATGGAATGGTTGATGATGTGGTAGAGCCCGGCGACCAGGGCCAGGGCGCTCAATCCGGCCTCGCCGCTGTCCTTGAAGGCCAGCGCCAGGCCAAGGCCGATCACCACCACGCCGACGTTCTCGACGGTGGAATAGGCCAGCAGCTTCTTGATGTCGTCCTGCATGATGGCATACAGCACGCCCATCACCGCGGTAATGCCGCCGATGACCATGATGGCCGCGCCCCACGCCCACGACACCTCGCCGTGCAGGTCGAACAGGATGCGGATCAGGCCGTACAGGGCGACCTTGGTCATCACCCCGCTCATCAGCGCCGAGACGTGGCTGGGCGCCGCCGGGTGGGCCAGCGGCAGCCAAGCGTGCAGCGGCACCAGGCCGGCCTTCGAGCCCGCCCCCATCAGCGCCAGCGCGATGACCAGGAAGCCGGCGGCCGGCCCCAGCTCGGCACTGCGCATGGCGGCGAAAGTATAGTCGCCGCCGGGGCCGGCCATCAGGCCGAAGCAGGGCAGCAGGCAGAAGGTGCCGAAGGCGGCCATCAGCAGGTAGACCAGGGCGGCGCGGCGGTTCTCGGCCTCGTGGTGGTCGGCCAGGACCAACAGCCACGAGGCCAGCGACATGAACTCCCACGACACCAGGAAGACGAAGGCGTCGTCGGCCAGCAGCACCCCGTTCATGCCGAACAGGAACAGCGGGAAGAAGGGGGTGACCCGGCGCGGCGCCGGCAGGTGGTGGGAATAGCCGACGCCGAAGGCCGAGGCGGCGGCGGCGGCCAGGTCGACGATGACCATGAACAGGGCCGACAGGTTGTCCAGGCGGAAATGGGCGTCCAGCCACGGCAGGCCCACGGGCAGCACCAGCACCGGAGCGGCGCCGTGGGGGCCGCCCAGATGCTTCAGCCCGCCGGCCAGCAGAGCCATGCTGGCCAGGAAGCAGCCGGCGTGGACCAGCCCGTGGCTCCACCCCCGCCGCCCGGCCGCCAGGCCGAGCAGCGCCAGCGCCAGCAGGGCGGCCATCGCCGAGGCGATCAGCACGGGCGGCTCCGCAACCGCGGCCTGATCCGATTCAGATGCAATACACCCTCCACCCCGCGCGGCGGGGTCCCATAAGGCGGCCGTTGATCGGCCTTGTCGTAATGTCCCTGAGGTCCGTCGTCCCGGATCGGGGCGGACCGACGGAATCATACCACGGAATGGGTGTCTGGCAAGGACCGCGCGCCCCGCGGAAGGGGTAGCGGCGCCGTGGCCGGCCCGGGCCGGCTCCGCTTCGGCCATACTCCGGAAGCACCACCCCGTTCCGGTGGCAGCGACCTATCCGTTCGAGCAGGGTCCGGCGGGCCGGCGAGTGGGGGCGGCGGCGACCTCATCCGGCGGCGGCCGGTGGGTGGGATCGGCCCGATCCGGTGCGGCCGGCGCAGGAAATCGGCCACTCCGCCGCCGGCCCGAGGGGGCGGTGCCGGGTGGGTGGGCGGCGCCCCCGAAGGTGTAGCAGATGCTCAAAAAGGCCTTTCTGATATGCCTTGTCCCTCCCCCGAACGGGCAGGAGTCTTCTTGCAACGCAAAACCCGATGTGCTAGTTAACCGACGCGCTTTCGGGGGCCGGTCCCTCTCGGCGCCGAATATCTTTTGTAGAACAAGACGTTAAGCGCCGGTTCGACCCTTTGTCCGAGGACTAGCCCAGGTGCCATCCGAAACCATTGGCGTTATCGCCGAACGCTACGCAACCGCACTATTCGAGCTGGCCGACGCCCAGGGCGCGCTGGATTCGGTGGCGGGTGACCTCAAGACGCTCAAGGCGATGATCCGCGACAGCGCGGACCTGCGCCGCCTGCTGGAAAGCCCCGTGATCAGCCGTGCCGAACAGGGCCAGGCGATCGCGGCCCTGGCCAAGGCCGCCGGGTTCGGCGACCTGACCACCAAGTTCCTCGGCCTGGCGGCCAAGAACCGCCGGCTGTTCGTGATGCCCGGCATCATCGCATCCTATCTGGGCCAGCTGGCCGCCCGTCGGGGCGAACTGGCGGCCTCGGTGGCCTCGGCGGTGGAACTCACCCCGGCCCAGCTCGACGCTCTGACCAGCACCCTCAAGGGCGCCTTCGGCGGCAACGTCGCCGTGGACGTCGCGGTCGATCCCAGCCTGCTGGGCGGCCTGGTGGTGAAGGTCGGGTCCCGTATGGTTGACAGCTCGCTGAAGACGAAGCTGCAGCACCTCAAGCTCGCTATGAAAGGGGTTGGATAATGGAAATCCGCGCCGCGGAAATCTCCGCAATCCTCAAGCAACAGATCGCCAATTTCGGTACCGAGGCGGAAGTTGCCGAGGTCGGCCAGGTGCTGTCGGTCGGTGACGGCATCGCCCGCGTCCACGGCCTCGACAAGGTGCAGGCCGGCGAGATGGTCGAGTTCCCGGGCGGCATCAAGGGCATGGCGCTGAACCTCGAGGTCGACAACGTCGGCATCGTGATCTTCGGCGACGACCGCACCATCAAGGAAGGCGACACCGTCAAGCGCACCGGCGCCATCGTCGACGTCCCCGTCGGCAAGGGCCTCTTGGGCCGCGTCGTCGACGCGCTGGGCAACCCCATCGACGGCAAGGGCCCGATCCAGGCCGACCACCGCGCCCGCGTGGACGTCAAGGCGCCCGGCATCATCCCGCGCAAGTCCGTGCACGAGCCGATGAGCACCGGCATCAAGGCCGTCGACGCCCTGATCCCCATCGGCCGCGGCCAGCGCGAGCTGGTCATCGGCGATCGCCAGACCGGCAAGACCGCCATCCTGATCGACACCATCATCAACCAGAAGCGCTGGCATGATGCGAACGACGAGAAGGCGAAGCTGTTCTGCATCTACGTCGCCGTCGGCCAGAAGCGCTCGACCGTCGCGCAGATCGTCAAGACGCTGACCGACTACGGCGCCATGGACTACACCATCGTGGTCGCCGCCACCGCGTCCGAGCCTGCCCCGCTGCAGTTCCTGGCCCCCTACGCCGGCTGCGCCATGGGCGAGTACTTCCGCGACAACGGCATGCACGCCCTGATCATCTATGATGATCTGTCCAAGCAGGCCGTCGCCTATCGCCAGATGTCGCTGCTGCTGCGCCGCCCGCCGGGCCGCGAGGCTTATCCGGGCGACGTGTTCTACTTGCACTCGCGCCTGCTCGAGCGCGCGGCGAAGATGGGCGACGCCGCCGGCGCCGGCTCGCTGACCGCGCTGCCCGTCATCGAGACCCAGGCCAACGACGTGTCGGCCTACATCCCGACCAACGTGATCTCGATCACCGACGGCCAGATCTTCCTGGAAACCGACCTGTTCTATAAGGGCATCCGCCCGGCGGTGAACGTCGGCCTGTCGGTGTCGCGCGTCGGTTCGGCCGCCCAGATCAAGGCGATGAAGCAGGTGGCCGGCTCGATCAAGCTGGAACTGGCCCAGTACCGTGAAATGGCTGCCTTCGCCCAGTTCGCCTCGGACCTCGATCCGGCGACCCAGAAGCTGCTGAGCCGCGGTGCCCGCCTGACCGAGCTGCTGAAGCAGCCGCAGTTCTCGCCGATGCCGACCGAGGAAGAGGTCGTGGCCATCTTCGCCGGCGTGAAGGGCTATCTCGACAAGGTCGAGGTGCGCGACGTCGGCCGCTTCGAGAAGGCCATGCTGGCCGAGATCAAGAGCAAGGCCCCGGACATCCTGTCGACCATCGCTTCCGAGAAGGCCATCTCGCCGCAGACGGAAGAGAAGCTGAAGGGCTTCCTCGACGCGTTCGCCAAGTCCTTCGCCTGAGGCTTAAGGGAGACCAGGCCCGATGCCGAGCCTCAAGGACCTAAGGCTGAGGATCGCCAGCGTCAAATCGACGCGAAAGATCACCTCGGCCATGAAGATGGTCGCCGCATCCAAGCTCCGCCGCGCGCAGACCGCGGCGGAGGCGGCGCGCCCCTTCGCAGAGCGCATGGAACGCATGCTGGGCACCCTGGCCGGCTCGCTGGCCGGGCAGGCCGGCGCCCCGCGCATGCTGGCCGGCAACGGCCGCGACCGCGTCCACCTGCTGGTGGCGGTGACCGCCGACCGCGGCCTGTGCGGCGGCTTCAACTCGTCGATCGTGCGCGCCGTCAAGCACCTGGCGACCCATCTGGTCGCCGAGGGCAAGGTGGTCAAGATCATGCCCGTGGGCCGCAAGGGCCGCGAGCAGCTGAAGCGCGACTTCGGCCAGTACTTCGTCGACGGCTTCGAGCAGCTGGGTCGCAAGGGGATCACCTTCCCCGAGGCCGACCAGGTGGCCAACCGCATCAGCGCCATGTTCGACGCCGATGAATTCGACGTGTGCACCCTGGTCTACAACCGCTTCAAGTCGGCCATCGCCCAGGAAGTCACCCGTCAGCAGGTGATCCCGTTCCCGGTTCCGGCCGGCGAGAACTGGGCCGGCACCGGCGCGCGGGCCATCTACGAGTTCGAGCCCGACGAGGAAGAGATCCTGAATTCCATCCTGCCGCGCAACCTGGCCACCCAGGTGTTCCGCTCGCTGCTGGAAAGCCAGGCTTCCGAACAGGGCGCGCGTATGACCGCGATGGATAACGCCACCCGGAACGCGGGCGACATGATCAACAGCCTGACCATCAAGTACAACCGGTCGCGTCAGGCCCAGATCACCAAGGAACTCATTGAAATCATTTCCGGCGCCGAAGCGCTGTGAACCGAAGACTGCAGGAGCACACCATGGCTAAGAACATCGTCGGCACGATCACCCAGGTCACGGGCGCCGTCGTGGACGTTCGCTTCGACGGCGAGCTGCCGGCCATCCTCAACGCGCTGCACTGCCATAACCAGGGCAAGCTGCTGGTGCTCGAAGTCGCCCAGCACCTGGGCGAGTCGACGGTCCGCACCATCGCCATGGACTCCACCGACGGCCTGACCCGCGGCCAGGAAGTCTCCGACACCGGCGCCCCGATCGCCATGCCGGTCGGCCCCGAGACCCTGGGCCGCATCATCAACGTGATCGGCGACCCCATCGACGAGCGCGGCCCGATCGGCCACAAGACCACCCTGCCGATCCACGCTGATGCGCCCGAGTTCGCCGACCAGTCGACCGAGACCGAGATCCTGGTCACCGGCATCAAGGTCATCGACCTGCTGGCTCCCTACGCCAAGGGCGGCAAGATCGGCCTGTTCGGCGGCGCCGGCGTCGGCAAGACCGTGCTGATCATGGAGCTGATCAACAACGTCGCCAAGGCGCACGGCGGTTACTCGGTGTTCGCCGGCGTCGGCGAGCGCACCCGCGAGGGTAACGACCTCTACCACGAGATGGTGGAATCGGGCGTCATCAAGCTGAACAACGACGGCACCACCACCGGCTCGAAGGTGGCCCTGGTCTATGGCCAGATGAACGAGCCCCCGGGCGCCCGTGCCCGCGTCGCCCTGTCCGGCCTGACCGTGGCCGAGTACTTCCGCGACGCCGAGGGCCAGGACGTGCTGTTCTTCGTCGACAACATCTTCCGCTTCACCCAGGCCGGCTCGGAAGTGTCGGCGCTGCTGGGCCGCATCCCCTCGGCGGTGGGCTACCAGCCGACGCTGGCCACCGACATGGGCGCCCTGCAGGAGCGCATCACCTCGACCAAGAAGGGCTCGATCACCTCGGTGCAGGCCATTTACGTGCCCGCCGACGACCTGACCGACCCGGCGCCGGCCACCTCGTTCGCCCACCTGGACGCCACCACGGTGCTGAGCCGCCAGATCGCCGAGCTGGGCATCTACCCGGCCGTCGATCCGCTCGACTCCACCTCGCGCGTGCTCGACCCGCGCGTCGTCGGCCAGGAGCACTACAGCACCGCCCGCGAGGTGCAGCGCATCCTGCAGACCTACAAGTCGCTGCAGGACATCATCGCCATCCTGGGCATGGACGAGCTGTCGGAAGAAGACAAGCTGGTCGTCGCCCGCGCCCGCAAGATCCAGCGCTTCCTGTCCCAGCCCTTCCACGTGGCCGAGGTGTTCACCGGCAGCCCGGGCAAGCTGGTGTCCCTGGAAGAGACCATCAAGGGCTTCAAGGGTCTGTGCGCCGGCGAGTACGACCACCTGCCCGAGTCCGCCTTCTACATGGTCGGCGGCATCGACGAAGCCATCGAGAAGGCGAAGAAGATGGCCGCCGAGGCGGCCTGATTTCTCCCCTTGGCGTGAAGGACCACGGGCATGCCCGACAAGATCAAGTTCGAGTTGGTGTCGCCGGCCAAGCTGCTGATGTCCGCCCCGGTGGACATGGTGGTGGTGCCCGGCACCGAGGGCGACTTCGGTGCCCTTGACCGCCACGCGCCGATGATCACCGGGGTTCGCCCCGGCGTCATCGACGTCCATGACGGCGGCAAGGTCAAGGATCGCATCTTCGTCGCCGGCGGCTTCGCCGAGGTGACCGAGGAGCGCATCACCGTCCTGGCCGAGGAGGCCATCCCGGTGGCCGAGATCACCAAGGACCTGGCCGCCTCCCGCAAGAAGGCCGCCAAGAGCGCTCTGGAAGACGCCCGCTCCGACCGCGAGCGCAGCGCCGCCGAGCGCCAGATGGCCATCGCCGACGCCCTCGAGGCCGTGGCGCACTGAGCCGTCAAGCCAGCGAATGAACGAAATGCCCGGCGAGATCCTCGCCGGGCTTTTTTCTTTCCAGCCTGGATGCCCCCACCCAGGAGCGCGGACCTTCGGGTCCGCCTTTTGGAATGCGGGCCAGGAGGCCCGCCCTCCTTCTACTCGCCGGTGGCGATGCGCTCGACCAGCTGGCGCACGGTGGGGATGAAGCCGTCCTTGTAGAACGGGTCGGTGCCGAAGCGATAGGCGTTGTGGCCGGCGAACATCAGCTCGTGCTCGACGTCGGCGCCGTGGCCGATGTTCTGCAGGGTCTTCTGGATGCAGAAGCTGCGCGGATCGGCCTTCTTGCCGGTGGTGCCGGCCTCGTTCTGCGCCCAGTTCGAGAACACGCACTGGGACAGGCAGCCCATGCAGTCGACCTGGTCGCGGCGAATTTCCTCGGCCTTGGCCGGGCTGACGAAGATCAGGGTGGAATCGGGGGTGCGCAGCGCCTCGGAGAAGCCTTCCTTGATCCACTGCTGGGCGCGTTCCTTGTCGTGGGGGGTGACCCACACCAGGCGGCCGCGGGCGCCGATGGGCAACTCGGCCTCGTGGTCGCCGATCTTCTCGGGCGAATAGGCGATCTGGTGGTCCAGGCGCTGGCACAGTTCGCTGATGAACTCGTTCTTCACCGCCGACGAATAGAAGCCGGTGGGGCTGAAGCGGTGCAGCAGCACGTCGCCGGGCTTCAGCGTCAGCAGGCGGCGCTTCCAGGCGTCGGAAATCGGGCTTTCCACCGTCAGCAGCGGCCGGGTGCCGTACTGGAAGGCGATGGGCCCCAGATCGGGATTGCCGATCCAGTCTTCCCACTCCTTGAGCGCCCATACGCCGCCGGCCATGAAGATGGGCACCTCGCCGGTGCCGCACTCGCGCATGGTGGCGCGCAGGTCGCGCACGCGGCCCATGGGCGGCTCGGGCTTTTCCGGGTTCTCGGAATTGGTCAGGCCGTTGTGGCCGCCGGCCAGCCACGGATCCTCGTAGACGACGCCGCCCAGCAGGTTGCCGTGCTTGTGGTACGACCGCTTCCACAGGGCGCGGAAGGCGCGCGCCGACGAGACGATGGGGTAGTAGTGCACGTTGTAGCTGGCGGCGATGTCGGCGACCTTGTAGGGCATGCCGGCGCCGCAGGTGACGCCGTGGATCAGGCCCTTGGCCCCTTCCAGCACGCCGACCAGGATTTCTTCGGCGCCGCCCATTTCCCACAGCACGTTCATGTGCATCCGGCCCTGGCCGCCGGCGATGTCGTGGGCGATGCGCGCCTGGGCGATGCCGCCCTTGATGCCCATCTCGATCAGCTCGCGGTGGCGCTCGAACCGGGTCTTGCCGCGGTAGGTCACCGGGATGGGCTTGCCGTTCTCGTCGTAGCTGTCTGCGTTGACGCCCGAGAAGGTGCCGACGCCGCCGGCCGCCGCCCATGCCCCCGAGCTTTCGCCGTTGGAGACGGCGATACCCTTGCCGCCTTCGACCAGGGGGAGAACCTCGCGACCGGAAATCAGGATGGGCTGCAACGACTTCAAAGCGACGGCCTTTCCAACCTTGCCCGGGAGCACCCTCGATGCACTCCCCCAAGCGGGCAGGTATATAAATTCCACGCGGTTTTGACCAGCCCCACGTGCACGGCCGTTACGATTCCATGAAGGTCGCGGGGATGTCGGAGAAAACGGCGGCCACCCCGGCGCGTCGAAGTTGGTCCGCCCGCGTGCGTTCATTGACCGTATAGGCGAGAACCAACAGCCCCGCGGCGGCGACCCGCCCCACCGTGGCCGCGTCCAGGTACCGCTGGTCGGCATGCAGGGCGACGCACCCCAGCCGGGCGGTGCGCGCCCGCCAGTCCCGCGGCACCCGCCCCACCAGCAGCCCCCGCGGCCAGTGGGGCGCCACTGCCCCGGCGACGTCCAGGCAGGCGGCAGCGAAGCTCGACACCAGCGGCGGCGGGCGGTCGTGCGGCCACAGGGCGGCGGCCTCGGCCAGTGCGGCGCGGGCGGTCTCGGCCTCGCGTCCGCGATCGGGCTTGATCTCGATGTTCACCGCCAACCCCAGTTCCAGGCACAGGGCAAGCGTCTGCGCCAGTGTGGGAATGGCCTGGCCGGCGAAGCCGGGCGCGAACCACGACCCCGCATCCAGCTCCTGCAGCGCCGCCAGGTCATGGTCGCGCACCCGCCCGCGCCCCGAGGTGGTGCGCTCCAGGCGGCCGTCGTGGAACACCACCGGGCGGCCGTCGCGCGACAGCCGCACGTCGAATTCAACCATGCGCGCACCCGCCTCTGCCGCCGCCCGGAACGAGGCCAGGGTGTTCTCGGGGGCCACCAATGCCGCGCCGCGATGGCCGATGACGAAGGGAAGCGACAGCATGGGGCCATTGTTCCAGTCCCGCCCGACCCACGCAAGCCGACAGCCCGGCCCAACAATCAAGAGTGACATGCTCTGCCAAGGCGCCGTAAAACGGGTGTTGGTCAATCGTTTGCCGCAAAAAACGGGGAGGACAATCATGAAACTTCGCATTCCGGCCTTGCTGGCCGGCATCCTGGCGTTGGCGGGCTGCGCCGCCGACATACCATATCGCTCGGCGGACATGCCCGCCGACCAGCTGGCCTCCTGCGCCCCCGACTGCACCGGCAGGCCGGTCGAGCAGGTCAAGGTGGCCGCGGTCAAGGACGACTACCTGCTGTCCTTTGTCGAGTTCGACGACCAGGGCTGGTTCCAGGACGGCAGCCAGCGCTGGGCGGTGTTCAAGGAAATGGCCGACGCCCGCGCCAAGGACCCCGACCAGCAGTTCCTGATCATGGTCTACGCCCATGGCTGGCTGCACAATGCCGGCACCGCCGACGGCAACGTGGCCGAGTTCCAGAAGCTGCTGCAGCAGATGGTGCTGATGGAGCACGCCGCGGTCGCCCAGAACATGAAGGCGCGGCCGCGCAAGGTGGTGGGCGTCTATCTGGGCTGGCGGGGCGCCTCGCTCACCGTGCCGGGGGCCAAGTTCCTCACCTTCTGGACCCGCAAGAACGCCGCCGAGCGGGTCGGCGAGCGCTCGGTCAAGCAGCTGCTGATGGATCTCGAGCAGTTCAAGAAGACCATGAACCCGGGGATGAAGGACAACCGGCTGGCCGAGCCGCACGAGACCCAGCTGGTCATGATCGGCCACAGCTTCGGCGGCCTGGTCATGTACCACGCCCTTTATTCGCAGCTGATGGAGCGCGCCCGCCACATCTATACCGACGACGGTGCCGTGGTGTACGACGTGGCCAAGAGCTTCGGCGACTTCGTCTTGCTGGTCAATCCGGCCTTCGAGGGCTCGGCCTACGAGCCGCTGGCCCAGGCCACCCGCGACCGCTGCTACGTGCGCCAGCAGCGCCCGGTGATGGCGGTGGTGACGTCGCAAAGCGACTGGGCCACCGGGATCACCTTCCCGCTCGGGCGCGCCTACACCGCCTTGCAGTCGGCGCCCCACGACGCCGCCGACGAGCGCGCCACCGTCTTCAACACCGTCGGCCATCTGGACCGCTACCAGACCCACCTGCTGCGGCCGTGGGACGAGCGCAAGGACGGCCCGCCGACTGCGGCCAAGGTCGATGCCGAGCCCAGCCTGGACCAAGCCCACCGGCTGGTGGCGGGTGCCAAGCAGGTCAATGCCGCCCTGAAGGCCGGCGCGACCGATCCGGTGCCGCTGCTGGCGGCCGCCACCGACAAGAAGGCCTATCACCACCTGGTGCTGGAACGCCAGGGCAAGGCGGCCATGGACTACATGCCCTACCTGGTGATCTCGGCCGACCCGGCGGTCATCGACGGCCACAGCGACATCTGGAACGCCACCTTCCGCAACTTCATGGCCGAGTTCGTCGGCACCGAGGTCATGCGGGTCAAGGCCACCAGCATCGATACCCCGGCCTGCAAGCCGTTCGCCAAGCCGTAACCAGCGGCCGGGGGCGTCCGGGCCGTCAGCCCGGCGCCCTCGCCTGGACGGCTGGTGCGTTTCAAGGGAAAGACTTAAAATTGACGGCGCGTAAAAAGTGTTATTCATTGGGGCCTCGCGCAAGGCGGAGGATAAAATGAGCCAACTTGTGGATGGCGATGATGGATGGCCCGCCGAAGAGGTTGGAGTTTGGGCCAAGGACAAACACGCTTATCTGCGGTGTTACCTTGAGATGTCCAAAGGCGCTCGTCGCCAGTTCATAGATGGGCGAGCCCACTCGGCAACCTTCATCGACCTCTTTTGTGGGCCTGGGAGAGCACAAATTAGAGGAACAGGCGAATGGGTAGATGGCAGTGCGGTCGCTGCGTGGAAGATTAGCAGGGCGACTAATTCACCATTCACTGCGATTTACGTCGCGGACACAGATGCCGGACGTCGCGCTGCCTGCGTTGAGCGCTTGAGAAGGCTAGATGCACCCGTCATAGAGATGGACTGCCCTGCTGATGAGGCCTCATTGGAATTCACGCAAAAGGTAAACCCGCACGGTCTTAACTTTGCTTTTATCGACCCATACAGCCTTGGTGCGCTGAATTTTAACATACTTAAAAATCTAGCTAGTCTGAAGCGCATTGACATGCTCATACACCTTAGTGCTATGGATCTACGTCGTAACGCGGGAAAGAATATTTCTGGCGAGCACTCCGCTTTTGATCAGTTTGCCCCGGGGTGGCGGGAGAGCGTGTCCGCGATTGCGTCTGAAAAGGAAATCCGACGATTGGTAGTAGAATACTGGAGGGACCTTGTGGCCGGTCTAGGGCTCGACCCGTCTCAGGATGTGAAGATGATCACGGCGTCACAAAATCAGCAGCTATATTGGCTTCTGCTAGTTGCCAAGCACGAATTGGCCCAGAAATTCTGGAAAGCTGCCGTGAACACGGATAAACAGGGCACATTATTCTAGATAGGTTGCCCTTCCAGCGGATACCCGTCCCACGTCCGCCCCTGGAACAGCCGTCCGTTGGCCTTCTTTTGGCGACGGAGACCATCGGCCCCCCAGCCGCCCCACTGCTTAAAGAAGAAGGGCGTTCTCGCGGCATCCGCCTGGCGTTTGATAGAAGCGACCCAGTCTTCGCGCATCGGCCTTGCATGGTGGCCGGACTCGCCGCCGACGATCACCCAATGAATGCCCGAGAGGTCGAACGCTCCCAGGTCATCCAACAATGGCTCGATGGACAGGAAACGCACGGCCGCTTGAACCTGTCGCAGGTACTCGATCCGGGGCAATCCATAGGCCTTGTCCTCGACGGATACTCCGAGCCAGACATTCCGCGGACATTGCCGTCGGAAGAAGTACTGGGGAAGGCGTTCGGCCCGCTTGGTCAGGATCTGGTAGGTATGCTGGGGGGTTTGCCGTATGACGTCGAACACCCGGTCAAGGAAGTCATCCGAAATGTCACGATGGAATAGGTCGCTCATGGAATTGACGAAATAGACGGTCGGGCGCTTCCGGGCGAGCGGTTGGCCGAGGCGGCCGGGGTGCAATGCCAATTCGAAGCCGTTGTCGTAGCCCGGCGCCCCCATGGCCTTCAGGCGGCGCGCCATTACTTCTGCATAGCAGTGCTTGCAACCGGGCGAGATCTTTGTGCAGCCCGTGGTCGGATTCCACGTCTGCTCCGTCCATTCGATTTTCGAGTTCGTGCTCATGAAGCCGACCACCTATGCGCGAGCTTCCGTGCTCGATAAACGTACCCTGGACGTGGGCAGATAAGAAAGGGTTAACAAGGGCCCGCAAAACAAAGCGCGGGCCCCGTTGCGGGGGCCCGCGCCCTTGTTTCGTCCGTTCGACGAAAGCCTACGCCTCGGCGTCGGCCTTCTTCTCGCGGTCCTTCTTGCGCTCGGCGCGCTCGGCCTCGATCTGGGCCGAGATGTCCTCGCCGGTGGCCTGGTCGACCTGCTTCATGGTCAGCTTGACCTTGCCGCGGTCGTCGAAGCCCAGGACCTTGACCTTGACCTGGTCGCCCATCTTGACCACATCGGCGGTCTTGGCGACGCGCTCGCGGGCCAGTTCCGAGATGTGGACCAGGCCGTCGCGCGAGCCCAGGAAGTTGACGAAGGCGCCGAAGTCGACGACCTTGACCACCTTGCCGGTGTAGATGGCGCCCACTTCCGGCTCGGCGACGATGCCGCGGATCCAGTCGATGGCGCGCTGGGCGGCGTTGCCGTCCACCGAAGCCACCTTGATGGTGCCGTCGTCCTCGATGTCGATCTTGGCGCCGGTGCTCTCGCAGATCTCGCGGATCACCTTGCCGCCGGTGCCGATCACTTCGCGGATCTTGTCCTTCGGGATGTTGAAGGTGGTGATGCGCGGAGCGTTGCCCGACACCTGGTCGCGGGCGTGGTCGATGCCCTTGTTCATCTCGCCCAGGATGTGCAGGCGGCCGTCCTTGGCCTGGGCCAGGGCGATCTTCATGATCTCCTCGGTGATCGAGGTGATCTTGATGTCCATCTGCAGCGCGGTGACACCGTCTTCGGTGCCGGCGACCTTGAAGTCCATGTCGCCCAGGTGGTCTTCGTCACCCAGGATGTCCGACAGCACGGCAAAGCCGCTGTCTTCCTTGATCAGGCCCATGGCAATGCCGGCGACCGGCTTGGGCATGGGCACGCCGGCGTCCATCAGCGCCAGCGAGCTGCCGCAGACGGTGGCCATGGACGACGAGCCGTTGGACTCGGTGATCTCGGAGACCACGCGGAGCGTGTAGGGGAAGGCGTCCTTGGCCGGCAGGCACGGGCGCACGGCGCGCCAGGCCAGCTTGCCGTGGCCGATCTCGCGACGGCCCGGGCTGCCCATGCGGCCGGCTTCACCCACCGAGTAGGGGGGGAAGTTGTAGTGCAGCATGAAGTGCTCGCGGTACTCGCCTTCCAGCGCGTCGATGATCTGCTCGTCCTGGCCGGTACCCAGGGTGGCGACCACCAGGGCCTGGGTCTCGCCGCGGGTGAACAGCGCCGAACCGTGGGCACGCGGCAGCACGCCGACCTCGGCCACGATCTGGCGCACGGTCTTGGTGTCGCGGCCGTCGATGCGGATGCCGGTCTTGAGGATGTTGCCGCGGACCACCTCGGACTCCAGGTCCTTGAGGATGCCGCCGGCGACTTCGATCTCGTCGGCCTCGGTCAGGCTGGCGACAGCCTTGGACTTCACCGCGCCGACCGCGGCATAGCGGTCCTGCTTCTTGACGATCTTGTAGGCCTCGGCCAGCTCGGCGACGATGCCGGCGTCCTCGAACTTCTTGCGCACGACGGCGACGGCCGGCGGCGGCGCGGGCAGGTCCCAGGGCTCCTTGGCGCACTGCTCGGCCATCTCGATGATGGCCTGGATGACCGGCTGGAAGTTCTTGTGGCCGAACATCACCGCGCCCAGCATGATCTCTTCGGACAGCTGCTTGGCTTCGGATTCGACCATCAGCACGCCCTCGGTGGTGCCGGCGACGACCAGGTCGAGGTCACTGCCGTACTGGGCGCGGGTGGGGTTCAGGATGTACTGGCCGTCCTTGTAGCCGACGCGGGCGGCACCGATCGGGCCCATGAAGGGCACGCCCGACAGGGTCAGCGCCGCCGAGGCGCCGACCAGGGCGACGATGTCCGGGTCGTTCTCCATGTCGTGGCTGAGCACGGTGCAGATGACCTGGGTCTCGTTGCGGAAGCCGTCGGCGAACAGCGGGCGGATGGGGCGGTCGATCAGGCGCGAGACCAGGGTCTCCTTCTCGGTCGGACGACCCTCGCGCTTGAAGAAGCCGCCCGGGATCTTACCGGCGGCGAACGCCTTTTCCTGGTAATGGACGGTCAGCGGGAAGAAGTCCTGGCCGGGCTTGGCCGACTTCAGGGCGACGACGGTGCACAGCACGGTGGTGTCGCCATAGGTGGCGAGCACGGCGCCGTCAGCCTGGCGGGCGATCTTGCCGGTCTCCAGGACCAGCTTGCGCCCACCCCAGGTGAGCTCCTTGCGGCATACGTTGAACATGGACATACCAAAAATTCCTTTCCGTTGGACCGCCGCCGGATTGCGGTCGATCCCGGCGTCATGCGTCAGAAGAAACGCGAATACCCGCGTGGGGACCATCCCCACGCGGGTCAGATTTCAGAGCGGCGACGCCCGACCGTCTTCTAAAAACAACGGACTACTTGCGCAGACCCAGGCGACCGATCAGCGTCTCGTAACGCGCGGTGTCCTTGGCCTTGAGGTAGTCGAGCATGCGGCGGCGCTGGCCGACCATGACCAGCAGGCCGCGGCGCGAATGGAAGTCCTTCTTGTGCTCCTTGAGGTGCTCAGTCAGGTTCCGGATGCGCTCGGACAGGATGGCCACCTGGACCTCCGGCGAACCGGTGTCGCCCTGGACGGTGGCATATTCGGCGACAAGCTGCAGCTTGCGCTCAGGCGTGATCGACATCGGGTGACTCCTTGTCATCGTCGTTCAAGTTGAAGACACGCACCGGGCGGATCTCTCCGTTCTCGATGCGGGCCAACGCCACCAGCCGACTGCCCTGCATGGCCCGGACAGTCTGTCCGGCGTCGATGTAGGCCAGCGGTGTCCGGGAAGCCGCGCGCAAAAGGGACACGGGGCTGCCGCTGTGGAGGCGGCGGGCGTCTGCGTCCGAAAGGGCCAGGGCCGGGATGTCGTCCAGCGCGGTCACGATCGGCAGCAGATGGCTCCGAAGCGCGGCACCTTGACCGAGCTCGGAAATTTTGTCCAGGGAAATCGCATCGGCCTCGTGGAACGGGCCGCAGGCGGTGCGGCGCAGCACGGCCACGTGGCCGCAGGTGCCGACGGCGCGGGCCAGGTCGCGGGCCAGCGAGCGGATATAGGTGCCCTTGCCGCACACCGTCTCGAGCACGGCGGTATCTTGATCGGGCATGTCGACCAGGGTGAAGCGCTCGATGCGCACTGTACGTGGCTGCAGTTCCACCGCTTCACCGGCACGCGCCAGCTCATAGGCCCGTTCGCCGGCGACCTTGATGGCCGAAAAGGCCGGCGGCACCTGGACCACCTCGCCGGTGAAGGCCGGAAGGGCGGCCTCGATCTCGGCCGCGGACGGGCGGTGGGCGCAGGTCTCGACCACCTCGCCCTCGCGGTCGTCGGTGGAGCGCGCCTCGCCGAACGAGAGATGCCAGCGATAGGTCTTGGTGCCGTCCATCACGTACTGGACGGTCTTGGTCGCCTCGCCGAGCGCGATGGGCAGCACGCCCGAAGCCAGCGGGTCCAAGGTGCCGCCGTGGCCGATCTTGGCCGCATTGGTGGCGCGCTTGATCGCCGCGACCGCCTGGGCCGAGCTGATGCCCAGCGGCTTGTCCAGTGCGATCCAGCCGTGGATGGGAATGCCTTTACGCTTGCGGGACACTAGGACTGCCCTCGCCGGGCGCGCGCGTCCGCGCGCTTGGCCGCGGCCTCAATGGCCGCTGATAAACGCGACAAAGCCATTATTCCCCGTCGTCGCGCCCCTCGCGGCGCTCCGGATCGGCGTCGTCCTCGTCGGCGTCGTCGGCCCGCTCGACGTCGCGGCGGACCTCGGGGCTGCGCAGCAGGGCGTCGATGCGGCTGGCCTCGTCGAAGGTGGTGTCGGCCTCGAACCACAGGTCGGGAACCAGGCGCAGCTGGACCATGCGGCTGATTTCGTGGCGCAGGAAGGCCTTGGCCCGCTTCAGGCCGGCCAGCACCGGGGCGACGTCGCCGCCACCCAGCGGCACCACGAAGACGGTGGCGTTGCGCAGGTCGGGGCTGACGCGGACCTCGGTGACGGTGATGGCACGGCCGGCCAGGTCGGGATCACGGAACTCGCCGCGCTCGACCAGCATGGCCACGGCGTGGCGCAGTTCCTCGCCGACCCGAAGCTGGCGCTGGGACGGCGGACGGTGACCACGGGTCATGGCGGACTCCTGGCGGGGAAGCGGCGGGGCACCCCTTTACAGGGTGGCCGCCACCTCCTCGATCTCGAAGCACTCGATGACGTCGCCAGCGCGGATGTCTTCGTAGTTGGCGAAAGACATGCCGCACTCGTAGCCCTCGGTCACTTCCTTGACGTCGTCCTTGAAGCGCTTCAACTGGGCCAGGTCGCCCTCGTGGATGACCACGTTGTCGCGCAGCAGGCGAACCTTGGACCCGCGCTTGACCGAGCCCTCGGTGACGCGGCAGCCGGCGACCTTGCCCACCTTGGTGATGGAGAAGACCTCGCGGATTTCGGCGTAGCCCAGGAAGCGCTCCTTGAGCGTCGGCGCCAGCATGCCCGAGAGCATCTTCTTCAAGTCGTCGGTGACGTCGTAGATGATCGAGTAGTAACGGATGTCGACGCCGTCGCGGCGGGCCATCTCGCGCGCCTGCGGGTTGGCGCGGACGTTGAAGCCGATGATCAGGCCGCCCGAGGCCTTGGCCAGGGTGACGTCGGATTCGTTGAGCGCGCCGACGGCGGCGTGCAGCACGCGCACCTTGACGTTCTCGTTGCCCAGCTTCTCGACGGTGGCGTTGATGGCCTCGACCGAGCCCTGCACGTCGCCCTTGATGACGATGGGCAGTTCCTTGGCCTCGCCGGCCTTGATGGCGCTGAACATCTGCTCCAGGGTGCCGCGCTGGGCCAGCTTGGCCTTGGCCTCGCGGTCCTTGCGCTGGCGATAGCCGGCGATTTCGCGGGCTCTCGCTTCATCCTCGACGGCGATGAAGTCGTCGCCGGCGGCAGGGGTGCCCTGCAGGCCCAGGACCTCGACCGGGGTCGAGGGGCCGGCTTCGTCCACCTTGTTGCCGCGCTCGTCGATGAGGGCGCGCACGCGACCCCACTCGGCACCGGCGACGAAGACGTCGCCGACCTTCAGCGTGCCCTTCTGGACCAGCACGGTGGCGACCGAGCCGCGGCCCTTTTCCATCTTGGCCTCGACCACCACGCCTTGGGCGGCGCGGGTGGGATTGGCCTTCAGGTCCAGGATCTCGGCCTGCAGCAGGATGGCTTCCTCGAGCTTGTCGAGGTTCATGCGCTTCTTGGCCGACACTTCGATGGCCAGGATGTCACCGCCCAGGTCTTCGGTGACCAGTTCGTGCTGCAGCAGTTCCTGGCGGACCTTCTGCGGGTTGGCGTCCGGCTTGTCGATCTTGTTGATGGCGACGATGATCGGCACCTGAGCGGCCTTGGCGTGGCGGATGGCCTCGACCGTCTGCGGCATGATGCCGTCGTCGGCGGCCACCACCAGCACCACGATGTCGGTCACCTTGGCGCCGCGGGCGCGCATGGCGGTGAAGGCCTCGTGGCCGGGGGTGTCGATGAAGGTGATCTTGTCGCCCGAGCGCAGGGTCACCTGATAGGCGCCGATGTGCTGGGTGATGCCGCCGGCCTCGCCCGAGACCACGTCGGTCTCGCGCAGGGCGTCGAGCAACGAGGTCTTGCCGTGGTCGACGTGGCCCATGACGGTGACCACCGGCGGGCGCGGCATCAGCACCTCGTCGGTGTCGGCCTCGCCGCCCAGGCCGACCAGGACGTCGGCGTCCGAGACGCGCTTGCACTGGTGACCGAACTCGGCGACCACCAGCTCGGCGGTGTCGGCATCGATGGTCTGGTTGATGGTGGCCATCACGCCCATGCGCATCAGCGTCTTGATGACGTCGCCGCCGCGCTCGGCCATGCGGTTGGCCAGTTCCTGGACCGTGATCGACTCGGGGATGATGACGTCGCGGATGACCTTCTCCGTTCCCTTCTGCTGGTGCTTCAGGCGCTCGCGCTCGCGGGCGCGGCGCACGGCAGCCAGCGAGCGGCCGCGCTCGCCGCGGTCGTCGTCGTCCAATGCGGCGGTAATGGTCAGCTTGCCGGTGCGCCGGCGCGGCTCGGTGCGCTTGACCGGGGCGGGCTTGTGGGCGGCGGCACGCTTCTTGGCGCGCTCCTCCTCCTCTTCCTCCTCCTCGGTGCGGCCGCGCGGGGCGGGCGTCTCGGCGGCGGGAGCAGTGGCGGCCGGGGCAGCGGGAGCGGCGGGTGCCGGCGCGGCGGCAGGGGCGCGCACCTGGACGGGAGCGGCGGCGGGCTCTTCCGGGGCCGGCTGCGGCTCGGCGGCGCGGCGGGCTTCCTCCTCGGCGCGGCGGACCGTTTCCTCGGCGGCGCGCTTGGCCTCTTCCTCGGCGCGCACGGCTTCCTCGGCGGCGCGGCGCTCGGCTTCCTCGGCGGCGCGGACGGCCTCTTCCTCGGCGCGGATGCGGGCCTCTTCCTCGGCCTTCAACGCGTCCTGGAGCGCCCGGGCGCGGGCGGCCTTCTCGTGGTTGGTCAGGTCATGGACACTGGCGGCGCGGGTAGCGGCCTCTACCTTGGCGACGGCTGCGGCCAGGTCGGCCTCGGCAGCCGAATGGACGCCTTCCTTGACCTCGTGCATGGCGCCGCCGGCGCTCGAGAAGGTGCGCTTCTTGCGCACCTCGACGGTGACCACCTTGGAGCGGCCGTGCGAGAAGCTTTGCCGGACCTGGCCGGTCTCGACTGTCTTCTTCAGTTCAAGCTTCCCGGGCAGGGACAACTTGACCGGGGCCTTGCGCTCTTGATCCTGATCGCTCATCTACCGCTTCGTCTCTTTCCGCACCGTCGGCAGGCAAACCCCACCGAACCCGAATTTGCAACCCCGCCCGGCTCCCCCCAGGCGCGGCCGGCTCAATCCTT
>JBLNBU010000142.1:0-5837 GCA_050260215.1 Actinomycetota bacterium | reverse complement strand
GCCAACTCGGGGCACGGCTTGCGCCTGCACCGGCTGACCTCGCCCGGGCGGTTGCGGGCGCTGACCGCGCTGCTGTTGTTGATGCCGGCGACGCCCATGCTGTTCCAGGGCCAGGAGTTTGCCGCCTCGGCACCGTTCCTGTACTTCGCCGACCACACCCCCGACCTGGCGCCCAAGGTGGCGCGCGGCCGCGGCAACTTCCTGGCCCAGTTCCCCTCGGTGGCCGACCCGCCCATGCGCCGGCGCCTGGCCGCCCCCGCCGACCCGGCCACCTTCGCCGCCTGCGTGCTCGACCCGGCCGAGCGCGACCGTCACGTCGAGGCCCTGGCCCTGCACCGCGACCTGATCGCCCTGCGCCGCCTGGACCAGGTGTTCGCCGCCCAGGGCGCCCACGGCTTCGACGGGGCGGTGCTGGGGGGCGAGGCGCTTCTGCTGCGCTGGTTCGGGCCCGAGCCGGGCGACGACCGCCTGCTGCTGGTCAACCTGGGCCGCGACCTGGACCTGGTCCATGCCCCCGAACCCCTGCTGGCCCCGCCCAAGGGGCGCCGGTGGACCCTGGCCTGGTCGAGCGAGCATCCGCGCTATGGCGGCGGCGGCACGCCCCCGCCCGAGGGCCGGCGGGGCTGGCACCTACCGGGACACGCGGCCCTGGTCATGAGCGCGGAGATCTGACATGGAACCGGTCCGCCGCATCCATCCCCAGCCCGGCCGCGACCTTTCCGAGGCGGAATGGCTGGTGGCCAACGGGCTGGGCGGCTATGCCTCGGGCACGCTGGCCGGGCCGCCGACCCGGCGCTACCACGGGGTGCTGGTGGCCGCCCTGGCCGCGCCGCTGGGCCGCGTGGTCATGCTGAACCGCCTGACCGAGACCGTGCGCCTGGCCGACGGCACCGCCTTTGCCCTCGAGGCCGAGGACGGCAGCGGGTCGCTGGCCGAGTTCGCCCTGGAATGGGGCCTGCCGGTGTGGCGCTTCGCCGCCCACGGCGTCGAGATCGAGAAGCGGCTGGTCATGCCTCACGGCCAGAACACCGTCTTCGTATCGTGGCGCCGCCTGGCCGGTCCGGCCGCCACCCTGGAGGTGCGCCCGTGGATGGCCTTCCGTCCCCACGACCGCGACATGGCCGAGACCCCGGCCCGGCCGTGGCGGGTGGCGACCACCGGGCGGCGCCACGAAATGACCATGGCGGGCTTCCCGCCGCTGCGCCTGGCCATGGATGGCGGCGCCCCGGTGCTGGAACTGGACGGCGACCACGCCTGCGAGGCGTGCTACCGGGTCGAGGCCGAGCGCGGCTACGGCGCCCGCGCCACCCTGTGGAGCCCCGGCCGCTTCCGCGCAACCCTGGCCGACCAGACGGTGGCGCTGACCGCCTCGACCGAGCCCTGGCACGTGGCCCTGGCGCTGTCGCCCGACGCGGCGCTGGCCTATGAGCACCAGCGCCGCCGCCGGCTGGTAGCGCTGGCCGATCCCAGCCTGCGGGACGGCCCGGCCGCCGAGCTGACCCTGGCCGCCGACGCCTTCGTCGTCACCCCGCGCACCCGCGTCGCCGACGCCACCCGCGCGCGCTCGACCGGGGACGAGCTGCGCACGGTGATCGCCGGGTACCACTGGTTCACCGACTGGGGCCGCGACACCATGATCGCGCTGGAAGGCCTGACCCTGGCCACCGGGCGGCCGGTCGAGGCCGGTTGGATCCTGCGCACCTTCGCCCACTACGTCCAGGACGGCCTGATCCCCAACATGTTCCCCGAGCACGGCGACACCGGCCTCTATCACACCGCCGACGCCACCTTGTGGTTCTTCCATGCGCTGGACCGCTACGTGGCGGTCACCGGCGACCGCGACACCCTGCGCCAGGTGCTGCCGGTGATCGCCGACATCCTTGACCATCACCGCCGCGGCACCCGCTTCGGCATCGGCGTCGACCCGGCCGACGGCCTGCTGCGCCAGGGTGCCGAGGGCTACCAGCTGACCTGGATGGACGCCAAGGTCGACGACTGGGTGGTCACCCCCCGGCGCGGCAAGGCGGTCGAGATCAACGCCCTTTGGTACAACGCCCTGGCGGTGGCGGCCCGGTGGTTCGCCGACGCCGGCGACGCCGACGCCGCCCGCCTTGCCGCCGCCGACGCCGAGCGGGCGCGGCACTCCTTCAACCGCCGCTTCTGGAACGACCGGCAGGGCTTCCTGTTCGACGTGGTCGACGGCGAGAGGGGCGACGACCCGGCCTGCCGCCCCAACCAGGTCTTCGCCGTGTCGCTGCCCCGCCCGGTGCTGGAGCAGGCACGCTGGCAGGCGGTGGTCGACACCGTCCAGGCCCGCCTGCTGACGCCGGTTGGCCTGCGCTCGCTGGCGCCGGCCGAGCCCGACTACAAGCCCCGGTATTGGGGCGACCTGCGCTCGCGAGACGCGGCCTATCACCAGGGGACGGTATGGGCCTGGCTGATCGGCCCCTTCGTCGACGCCTGGCTGAAGGTCCATCCCGGCGACCTGGCCGGCGCGCGCCGCCTGCTCGAACCCCTGGCCGGCCGGCTGGACGAGTTCGGCACCGGTACCATCGCCGAGGTGTTCGACGCCGAGCCGCCGTTTGCCGCCCGCGGCTGCATCGCCCAGGCCTGGAGCGTCGCCGAGTGGCTGCGGGCCTGGGCTGCAACCGCCGGGCATGCTTAGGCCATAGGGTGTTTACCCTATCCAGGGATGGACAAGCCACCCTCCGACGCGCTAGACCGGATCCATGCGAGTAACCCGAACGTCTGTTGGTTGGCGCACGCCGGACGGCCAGCCGGTGGCCTGTGCCGAGAAGTTGAAGGTCCTGGAACAGAACCTGGCGGAGTTCTGCGCCCAGGCCCAGGACATGCTCGAGGATGCGGTGCTGATGGGCTGTGACATCGACCAGGCCCGCCAAGTCCTCCAGGACGCGCTGGCCCGCATCGAGGTACGGTATCTCAGTAAATAGACCGGTTAATCCGAAAGGCGGAAGCCAAGTACATTAGTCCTGCTTCATATGAAGAGGGCCACATTGACTGGAAAAAGACCGGTCGTTAGGCTTACGATGAAAAAAAGGCCGACGACCACTAGCTAAGGTTGATCGGGGTAACAAAATAAGAACCTCCAGGGAGGTCGAGACATGGCAGGGATGAGCGGCGGGGAGACTCCGCCCGCGGACAAGGGCAATGCGTTCGCCTGCGAGGTTCTCGAGCGCATCGAGAACCTGAGCCTGGAGGTCGCCGACATCGCCGGCACCATCGACGGGCTGGCGAAATTCGTCAAACACCAGGAAGACCTGTTCGGTCACCTCAAATCCATCGCCCACACCATGGCCGAGGCCATCGGTCGCATCGATTCGGCCGGCCGCGATACCCGCGACGTCACCGCCGAGGCGGGCCGCCAGTCTTCGGAATCGCTGCGCACCATCGAAGAGGCGTTGTCCGACATCAACCACCTGGTCGGCTCTGTCCAGGGCATCGAGGAACGGCTCGAGGAACTGGAAGGCGCGCTGGGCGAAGTCAGCTCCATGTCGCGCAACATCCAGAAGATCGCCCGCCAGACCAACCTGCTGGCCTTGAACGCCACCATCGAGGCGGCACGCGCCGGCGAGGCCGGCAAGGGCTTTGCCGTGGTCGCCACCGAGGTCAAGACCCTGGCCCGCCAGACCGCCGACGTCACCACCGGCATCGACAACACCGTCGGCAAGCTGTCGGGCAGCGTCAACGACCTGATCTCCACCTCGACCGACACCTTGAAGATGGCCGATTCGGTCAATTCCGGCGTGGGCGTCATCAACCACGCCATGTCGGTGTTCGGCGAGGCCATCGGCACCGTCGAGGGCAAGGTCGGCGACATCAGCCAGGCCGCCAGCACGTCGCTGGGGCAGTGCAACGACGTCATCTGCGAGATCGACAAGTTCTTCGAGGGCATCTCGATCACCAGCGATTCGCTGCGCCGTGCCGACGAACGCATTGTCTCTCTGCTCGGCCATTCCGAGGACCTGATCGGCTTCATCGCCGAGTCGGGCTTCCGCACCGGCGACACCCCGTTCATCGAGCTGGCCTGCACCACCGCCGCCAACATCTCGAAGGCGTTCGAGGAGGCGGTCAGGAGCGGGCGCATTTCCATCGCCGACCTGTTCGACGAGACCTACCGCCCCGTCGCCGGCAGCAACCCCGAGCAGGTCGAGACCCGCTTTGCCGCCTTCACCGACACCGTGCTGCCCGAATTCCAGGAGCCCGCGCTGGCCTTCGACGAGCGCATCGTCTTTTGCGCCTGCTGCGACCGCAACGGCTACATCCCTACCCACAACCTGAAATACTCGCAGCCGCAAGGGCCCGATCCGGTGTGGAACAATGCCAATAGCCGCAACCGGCGCATCTTCGCCGACCGCACCGGCTTGCGGGCCGGGCGCAACACCCGGCCGTTCTTCCTGCAGACCTACCGGCGCGACATGGGCGGCGGCAAGTTCGTGATGATGAAGGACGTCTCGGCCCCGATCACCATCCAGGGCCGGCACTGGGGCTCTTTGCGGGTCGGCTACCGGATATAGCGGCCGACCGGCGCCCCATGGCCCCTCGGGTCGAGCCCGAGGGTGACGACAAGGGGCGCCTGCCTGCTACTTCTTCTCCGCCAGCGTATAGCCCATGCGCAGGCCGCCCCAGTGGCGGCCCTTGACCATGATGGGGGCCGACAGGTCCTGCATCATGACGTAGTTGCCGCCACCCATGTCGCGCAGGTAGCTCTGCAGCAGGTAGGGCTCGGTGCTGCGCCCGGCCCTCAAGCCGGTGCGGTCGTTGAAGATGCGCCGGTTGCGGCAGTTGGCGTTGTTCCACACCGGGTCGGCGCCTTGCGGCTTGGAGACCCGCAGGTTGTGGGTGGGCAGATAGCCGTTGCGGTCGACCGCGGCGCAGAAGGCGACGCCGGGATGGAACTGCAGCATGGGTTCCTGGATCTCGGGCAGCACCTTGTCGGTGAAGGCGGTGAAGCGGGTGGTGACCTGCTGCGGATTGGTGCCGGCGATGGGCTGGTAATCCTCGTCGAACAGGTCGTCGAGGCCGATCTCGCCGCGGTCGACCGCCGCCTCGAACAGCCGGCCGATGCGGTCGGCGGTGGCGCGCACGGTGGCGATGAACGGCACGTCCAGCGCCAGGTAGCCGCCCAGCAGCCGCTCCAGGCGACCCCGTTCTGCCCCTTGCGGATCGAGCCGCAGTTCCGCCCCCTCGGGGTCGAGCACCGACACCGCGGCGGCGATGCGGCCGACCTCGGGCAAGTCGACGTCGAACCGCGTGCCCACCTTCATCTCGGCCGGTGGGTCGCGCAGGATCGCCGCTTCCATGGTCAGGTCGGCCAGCAGGCACGGCCCCGGCGCCGGCCCGCCGACCATGGCCGCCGGCATGTCCACCGGCAGCGCCCCGGTGCGGGTCGAATTCATGTTGGAGGTTTCCTTCAGGATCAGCTTCAGGCGGTCCTGCAGGTCCTTGAGGCGGGTCGAGGCGGCCGAGGCCAGTTCGGTGACCTGGCGCGACTGCTGGGCGGTGTCCTCGGACGCCCGCGCGATGGCGTCGATGCTGCCCGACACGTCGCGGGTGCGGGTCGCCGCCCCTTGCGCGTTGGCGCTGATGTCGTGGGTGGCCGCGCCCTGCTGCTCGACCGCGGCGGCGATGACCACCGCGATCTCGTTGACGCGGCCGATGATGCTGCTGACCTCGTCGATGGCGGCCAGGGCCTGGCGGCTGACCTCGCCGATGCCTGAGATGCGGCCGGCGATCTCGTCGGTGGCGCGCGCGGTCTGGCTGGCCAGGTTCTTCACCTCGCCGGCGACCACGGCAAAGCCCTTGCCCGCCTCGCCGGC
>JBLNBU010000141.1:0-22602 GCA_050260215.1 Actinomycetota bacterium | reverse complement strand
GGGTGCAGATCGGCATGGGCTATGGTGGCGCCATGCTCACCTCGCTGGTGGCGGGTTCGCTGGTGCGCCGCTTCGGGGCGGTGCGCATCAGCCAGGCCGCCATGGTCGCCGCCGCGGCCGGAGCGCTGGCCGCCGCCACCGCCACCCTGGCCGGCGTCGCCTGGGGCGCGGTGCTGGTCGGCTTCGGCTACGGGCTGGTCAACCCGGCGGCCTCCCACCTTCTGGTGCGTGCCACCCGGCCCGGCAACCGCAACCTGGTGTTCTCGATCAAGCAGACAGGCGTGCCGCTGGGCGGCACCCTGGCCGGCGTGGTGGCGCCGCCGCTGACCCAGTCCTTCGGCTGGCCGTGGGCCATGGCGGTGGTTGCGGTGGCCGGCATCACCCTGGCCGCGGCCCTGCAGGCCAAGCGCGCCCGCTGGGACGGCGACCGCGATCCCGCCGTCCCCCTGGCCAACCCGCTGGCCGGGCTGGGGCAGGTGTGGCGGATGCCCGCCATCCGCGCCCTGTCGTTGTCGGGCTTTGCCTATGCGGCGGTACAGCTCAGCCTGTCGACCTTCTGCGTCACCCTGCTGGTGGCCGGCCTGGGCTGGCCGCTGGTACAGGCCGGCATGGTGCTGTCGGCCGTGCAGGTGGCCGGCGCCCTGGGCCGGGTGGTGTGGGGCGCGCTGGCCGATGCGCTCAGCGACGGCGTCGCCACCCTGGCCGTCATCGGCGCGGTGTCGCTGGCCGGCACCCTGGCGACCGCGGCCATGACCCCGGACTGGCCCGGCTGGCTGGTGGTGGCGGTGCTGGTCGCCTTCGGCGCCGCGGCGGTGGGCTGGAACGGCGTCTACCTGGCCGAGATCGCGCGCACCGCCCCACCCGACCAGGTCGGGCGGGTGACGGGGCTGTCGCTGTTCTTCACCTATGGCGGGGTGCTGGTCGGCCCGCCGGCCTTTGCCGCCCTCGAGCAGCTGACCGGCAGCTGGACCGCCACCTACGGCCTGGCCGCCCTGCCCGCCCTGGCCGGCATCCTGCTGCTGCGGCCGGCCAGGCGGGGCTGAGGCTTCACCCCTCGCGGTAGTCGACCAGCATCAGGCCGACGGCGATGAACATGATGGGCCACACCCAGCCGGCGATGGCCTTGATACGGCCGTCGCCGCGCAGTTCCAGCCAGCGCCCCCAGCCGGCCAGCAGGCCGACCACGCCCATGGGGATGTGGGTGAACTCGATCAGGAAGCGCACCTTGACGTCCGACAGGGTGTGGTTGTGGATCAGCAGCAAGGCGCCGCCGACCGCGCACAGGATGGGAAACACCAGCGCGGCGGCCTGGCTTTTCAGCCGTCCGGTCCGCACACCCCACTCGAACAGGCCGAAGGGCACGATCAGGAAGGTGACCACCCGGTGCTGGAACACCTCGGGGTCTTTCAGCGCCTCGAAGAACGGTATGGGCCCCAGCGGCCAGCTTTCGGGATCGGCGCGCACGAACAGCCACGCCGCCATGGCAAGGAACACCAGCGGCCAGTGGACCGCCCAGCGCGCCTTGCCCGAGCGGCTGAGCAGCGCCAGCACGCCCACCAGGGTGACCCAGATGCCGGCCCAGTTGTGGTTGTACTCGGACCAGGCGCGGTCCATGGCCTCGGACAGCTCGCTCTGCTGGGCGCCGGCGACGCCGAACTGGGTCAGCTGGTCGGGGGTGGGGCTTTCCAGCCTGGGCGGCATGGGCACAATGCGTTCGTAGATCTCGGCCCAGGTCGCCTGGTCGGCGGCCTGGTCGATGCCCGGCGGCTGCGAGGCCAGCGACGCGGCGACGAACATGATGGTCAGGCCGATGCCCAGCTCGACCTCGGCGAAGCGGCGCAGGCGCATGGTGCCGGCGAAGGTCTTGTCCTTCAGCGACAGCTTGTTGGCCAGCGCAAATCCCAGCAGGACCAGCAGGAACACCATCTTGGCCCCGCCCATGATGCCGTAGGCGGTGCCGATCAGGGCGCCGAACGAGCCGATATAGCCCCACACCATCATCGCCATGCCGACCACCAGGGCGGCCACGGCGCCGACGAACAGGGTCGAGAACCGAAGGCCCACCGCGCGGCGCAACTCGGCCTCGTCGATCTTGACCAGGGCCAGCAGCAGGAAGGGAATGCCGCCGATCCACAGGCCGGCACCCAGCTGGTGCAGGGCGTCGGCCACCAGGAAAAAGGCGCGGTCGTCGACACGGGCGGCGGCGTGGCTGGACATCAGCGCGCCGAGCACCACCACCGCCGAGGACGCCACCAAGGCCGCCGCCTTGCCGCCGCGGGCCACCACGGCGACACCGATGCCGCCGGCCACCGCCACCAGGTTCCAGGCCAGGAATTCGGCGCCGGCCGCGTCGCCGGCGTTCAGCCCCAGGCCTTCGATCAGCGCCCACAGGCTCAGCAGCGCGGTCAGGCCGGCGGTGGCCGCCACGCCAAGGCCGCTCCACGCGGTCCAGCGGCGCCCGGTGGCGATCAGCCCGGCCTCGGCGGTGCCCAGGCGGCCCATGAACAGCGGCATCACGCCAAGCAGGAACAGCAGCCCGCCCAGCGCCAGCGACTGGGCCGACAGCTGCGCGCCGCGCGCCAGCACCAGGATGAAGGCGACAAGGTCCTGGGGAAGGGTGATCATGACGGCCCCTCCCTTACGGTGCGCCGACGGTGAAGGGCAGGTCGCCGCGGCTGATGTGGCCGTCGATGGACAGCACGTCGAAATGCAGCACGTACTTGCCCGGCACCAGGTTCGACAGGTGGGAGGTCAGCTCGGCCTCGGTCTTGCCGGCCTTGATCTCGAGCGCCTTGACGCCGTCGGGGCCCTTCAGGCTGAGCTTCGAGCGAGCGGCGTCGATGCGCGAGTTGAAGCGCAAGGTGGCGTCCTGCTCGGGCCCGGTCACCGTCGACTTGCCGGCCGGCGACGACCACACCAGCACCGCGTGCGCGCTTGCCGCGACCGGAGCCAACACCAGGAACGCCGCCACCGCGGCAGCCACAAAACGGCCCAACATGGAACCCCCCCCCTTTCGGCCTATGAGGACGGGCCGATCTTAGTGAGGAAATCCCCCAGGGCAATAAGGTTTTGCCTTGATGCGCCTATATTCGCCGGGTCAGGCGAAGATGTTGAGCACCGTCCCCCGCGGCGCCGTCTGGGCGACGGTGCCGGTGGCGCCGTAAGGGCGCGCGGCGCCGGCGATGGCGTCGCTGAGGAAGCGGGTGTCGCCGCTGACCAGGGTGGTCAGGTCGCGGTACTTGTCGCGCAGATCCTGCAGCTTGCCGCTGTTGGTCAGCGCCTGGGCCACCGCGGTCTGCACCTTGGACACCGCATCGCGCGAGGTCAGGTCGAGCCCGGTCAGGCCCAGTGCCCGGCTGTCCAGGCCCTGCAACGCGGTGACCACGTCGTTGCCGACCTTGGTCGCCGCCACCCGCGGATCGGTGCCGCTGGCGACGATGGCGGCCAGGCCGCTGCGCACCGCGGTGTCGATGGCGTTGAGCGCCTTCTGGGCGTCGGACTGCAAGGTGCCCCAGGAGGTATCGGTGCGCCCCGACAGCAGCCCGGGGTTGGCCGCGGTCTCGGCGGTCTGGCGCAGGGTGGCCAGGCTGGCCAGCACCTGATTGCCGATGCTCGCCGCCTGGCTGAGGAGGTCGCCGGCCAACTGGGAGCCCAGGGCGCCCACCTGGGTGCCGTTCTGCAGGGTGGTGCCCGAGGGCAGCGCGACCTGGGGCAGGCCCGGAATGCTGACATACGTCCCCGCCGTCACCCGGTAGTCACCACGGGTAACGAGATTGAGACGGTCCAGGCTGGTTACGGTTCCAAGCGCTGCCATGGTCAGACCTCGCTTCCGGTATTATAGCAGGAAGCGCCGAGGAAGGGAAACCTGGGGTTCTTACGGACGGGCCAGCACATCGACCCGCATGGGCTGATCGAAGGTGAACGCCCCCTCTGCCGTCCGGGTCGCCAGCCGGGCAAAGCGCGCGCGCATGTCGGCGTCCAGGGCGGCAAAGCGGGCCTCGCGCTCGGCATTGGCCGAGACGATGCGCTCGCGGAACCCCTCGTAGTCGCGCATGGCCACGGTGTGCACGTAGGTCAATCGCTGGGCAAGGGTGAAGCGGCCGGCGCCGACCGCACGGGTCAAGGCGGCCTGGGCCTGGGCGCGTACCTCGGTCTCGTCGTCGATGGGACGCACTGCTTCGAAGAATGCACCCTCGGGCAGCGGCTCGCTGACATAGACCAGGCCGCCGGGGACCAGTACGCGGGCGGCCTCGGCCAGGGCGGCGTCCATGACCTCGGCCGGGATGTGGTGCAGGCTGTTGAAGAACACCGCCACGTCCATGGACCCGTCGGCCGCCGGCAGCGCCTGGCCGACGCCCTCGACCACGGTGACGCCGGCCACCGGGTCGGCGGCGCGCGCCTTGGCCAACTGGCGCGGGCTGCACTCGACGCCCAGCACGGTGGCGCCGGCGCGGGCCAGGTGGCGGGCGAGATGGCCGTCGCCGCAGCCGATGTCGACGACGCGCTTGCCGGCAAAGGCAATGGTCTCGATGATGACGTCGGTGTTGCGGCGATGCTGCATGGACGGCCTCCGGTGTATCAGGCAAGACTTAAATGATGTCCCCCCTTCCCGTCTACGATGCGGCAGTCGTGCTGGGCGCCATGGTGCGCCCCGACGGCAGCCCCAGCCCGGCGCTGGCCCGCCGGGTCGCCCACGCGGTGGCCCTGGCCAAGGCGGGCACCGTCGGCGCCCTGCTGATGAGCGGCGGCCCCGTGGCCCATCCCACCCCCGAGGCCTGGGCCATGCGCGACCTGGCCGTGGCGGCCGGGATAACGCCCGAGCGCATCGTCGTCGAGGACCGCTCGCGCAATACCATCGACAACGCGCGCCTCTCGGCGCCGCTGGCGTCCGAGCGCGGCTGGCGGCGGCTGGTGGTGGTCACCGACCTCTACCACCTGCCCCGCGCCCTTTACGTCTTCCGCCGCTTCGGCCTGGCGGTGGCCGGCTCGGGGGCCAGGCCCGACCGCCCGGCCGCCGAATGGTGGGTCGCCGCCCTGCGCGAGGCGGCCGCCTTGCCGTGGACGGTGGTCCGCGTCGAACGCGCCAGGCTGAGGGCCTCGCCATGACCGCTGCCCTGCCGCTGGCCGGCGTCCGCGTCCTCGACGTCGCCACCTTCATCGCCGCGCCCTATGCCGCCGCCATCCTGGGCGAATTCGGCGCCGAGGTGATCAAGGTCGAGCAACCGGGCGGCGGCGACAGCTTCCGCCGCTTCGGCTCCATCACCGGCCGCGACGGCGATTCGCTGATGTGGCTGTCGGAGGCACGCAACAAGACCAGCATCACGCTGGATTTGCGCAAGCCCAAGGGCCAGGAGCTTTTCCGCCGCCTGGCCGCCAAGGCAGACGTGGTGGCCGAGAACTTCCGACCCGGCACGCTGGAGAAGTGGGGGCTGGGCTGGGAGCGGCTCAACGCTGCCAATCCCGGCCTGGTGCTGCTGCGCATCTCGGGCTACGGCCAGACTGGGCCCTACCGCGACCGGCCCGGCTTTGCCCGCATCGCCCACGCGTTCGGCGGCCTGTCCCACCTGGCCGGCCTGCCCGGCGGGGTGCCGGTGACGCCGGGTTCGACCTCGCTGGCCGACTACATGAGCGGGCTTTACGGCGCCGTCGGCGTGCTGGTGGCGCTGCGCCACCGCGATGCCACCGGCCGCGGCCAGGTGGTCGACCTGGGGCTTTACGAATCGGTGTTCCGCGTCCTCGACGAGGTGGCGCCCGCCTTCGCCATGTTCGGCAAGGTGCGCGAGCGCGAAGGGGCCGGCACCGTCAACGCCTGCCCGCACGGCCACTTCCAGTGCGGCGACGGCAAGTGGCTGGCGCTGGCCTGCACCACCGACCGCATGTGGGCGCGGCTGTGCGAGGCTATGGGCACGCCGCAACTGGCCGCGCCCGACCGCTGGGGCCGGTTGCGCTCCCGCCTAGCCGAACGCGCCGAAGTCGACGGCATGGTCCAGGCGTGGTGCGCGGTGCGCCCGGTGGCCGAGGTCATGCGCCTGTGCCTGGACCACGAGGTGCCGGCCGCGCCCCTGAACGACATCGCCGACATCTTCGCCGACCCGCACTTCGCCGCCCGCGGCAACCTGGTGACGGTGGCGGACGAAGCCCTGGGCGAGGTGGTGGTCCCCGGCGTCGTCCCCACCTTGTCCGAAACCCCCGGCCGCATCGCCCATCTGGGCCCGCGCCTGGGCGACGGCAATGCCCGGGTCTATGGCGGACTGCTGGGGCTGGGCGAGGACGAGATGGCCGAACTGGCGGCAGAAGGCGTCATCTAGCCGCGATCTCGGCGCTGCCGATGATCCGGATCTCGACCGGCACGGTGCCGTCGGCCTTCATGCCCAGCCGGCGGGCGGCGGCGTCGGAGACGTCGATGATGCGGCCGCCGCCGGGCCCGCGGTCGGTCACCACCACGGCGACGCGGCGGCCGTTGAGGCGGTTGGTCACCTCGACCACAGTGCCGAACGGCAGGCTGGGATGGGCCGAGGTCAGGTCGGCCGGGTCGAAACGCTCGCCGCTGGCGGTGCGGCGCCCTTTGTAGGCGACGCCGTACCACGACGCCAGGCCGGCCTCCACCTGTTCATCCAAAGCAAAGGATGGCGATGGCGCCGGTGCACAGAATAACAGTGCCAGCGTTAACACAAAACTTCTGTTGCCGATGTTTCGTGACATCGTGACCACGCATCATTTCCATTGATGCGTGGTACGATATCACTTCCGCTAGACAACAACCGTGAAGTCATTCACAGTCTGTTGTCAAAAATTAAAAAGCGGGCATTCCCAACGGGATGCGGTCACATCTTCTTGGACAGCGTGAACACGCCGCGCATCTGGCCGACCGAGAAGCCGGTGGCGGCGTCGGCGGGATAGAGCTCCTTGAGCTTGGCCGAAACCTCGGGCTTCAGTTCGGAGCCGTGGCAGTTCAGGCACAGCTCGGCGGTGGGGATGGCCTTGACGAAGTGGAAGACGCCGTCGACCGTCTCGGCCTTGACCAGGGTGTCCATGGGTTCGCCGGCGGCCAGGCGGGCCTGGAACTCGCCCATCACCTTGGTCTCGTAGGCGGTCGGGGCCGAATGCTGGTTGCGCGGCTTCAAGGACGTGCGCCCGACGCTCCAGCCGCTCTTGGCGGCCGCTTCCGAGGCCAGCTGCGGGCTTTTTTCCGAGCAGGCGCCGATGGCGGCAACCGGCCCGCCCGACTCCATGGCGCCTTTCAGCGCCGCCTGCAGGCCGCCGGCGTAATCCTTGAGAATGGCGGCCGCTTCCGCCTTCAGCGCCGCCTCGTCGGCGGCGGCGGGCAGAGGGGTGAGCAGGGCGAGGGCAAACAGGGCACGGCGCATGGGGACCTCCGGGAATGGGTTGCCGGGACTATACATGGATGAGATAGGCCTAATATACAGCGCCGTGCAGGTCTGCCAATCCCTTGCCGCCCCTTGCCCAACCGCTCCCGGTTAGGGCACGGTTCCACCCTTTCCCGGAAATTCGATGTGCCGGACGCTTTAATTACATATATCGGACACCGCTGGGCACGATGTTCGTGTTGTGTTCTTGCATGTCTTCGCGTTTTGGTATATGTTGGCTGGCCATGAACCCTCCACCAGTCGGCCACATTGGACCAGCACCATGCTCAGCCTAAAATCCCCGATCGGCACGAATTACCGTGTCGATGCCAATGACCTGATGGATACCAAGCGTGCCCTCAGCGATCTCGGCTATTATGACGTTCCGCCCCATCGCGGCATCGACGACTGGACCGACGACGCCACCTTCAACGGCATCAAGCGGTTCCAGCAGGATAATGGACTCAAGGTGGACGGGTTCATGCGGCCGGGCGGGCCGACCGAGGGGGCGATTAATCAAAACCTGGCTCGGGCGTCCTTTGCCGGTGGCGGTCATTACAACCCCGACCAGCCCCGCGATTGGCACGGCCGCTGGACCTATGCCGGTGGCGGGAACGGCAAGGCAGTGGACCTCGACAAGCTTGCCGATACAGCAACGAAACGCGCTGGTAACATGTCTCAGCACAAGTGCGCCAAGTTCGTGCGAGAAGCGCTGGAAGCCGCCGGTGCGGATACAAGCGGTCATCCCGTGTCAGCAAAGGACTATGGCCCTACCTTGGAGAAGAATGGCTTCAAACCTGTGGGGAAAGAAGGTTATGAGCCTAAAAAGGGCGATATTGTCGTCATTCAGCCGGTGCCTGGGGCGGAACGGCAGGACGGTCACATTGCCGTCTATAATGGCAAGCAGTGGGTCTCGGATTACAAGCAGCCGGGCTTCTGGCCAGGACACACCTACAGAGCGGCAAAGCCCACTTATACCGTTTATCGTCATGGTGCTTAGTATCAGCATTACTGCTCCGGTTTCCGCCCAGTCCTCCCAATCTTCGCAAGCGGCCTTTCATCCCGCGAAGCATCCAGCGGAAAAATGGTTGGCAAGGTTGCTGAAGCGGGCGGAGTACGATGGCTCCATGGTTTTTTATGTCGTCGGCGCTCCATTTCGCGACCAGCGGAAGGACGTGAACTACCACGGCCTTTTCAGTCAGAGTCTGGAAGCCGATTGGGCCGCTGCCGAGGCGAGTGAAGTAGACAAGAATTGCGGTGGAAGATATATCGATGGAGAGATTTGCGGGCTTGACTTCGATCCGCTTGTGTGTGGGCAGGACGTTTCCGAGAAAGGGTATCTTTTTCACACCGACAATATAGACGAGAATTCAGCGACCATCACCATGCGGTGGCCGTGGATCGAGAAACCGCTGGCGACCTACCGCTTACGCAAGCTGGGGAAGAAGTGGGTTCTGGACGGTGTGGCCTGCCTGCCCGACGGGCCTGCCTTTAACATGCCGGTTTCTGGTGATACAGCCCGCCAGTGACGAACAGGGCCTTGCGCGAACTTACTTGATGCAAGCCCGCCACAATCCGTTTCGGTTGGCGTGCGTGCGCTCATCCACTATGCTGGCTGCCCCGCGCGGAAAGGCCGCGCCCGCCAGCACAGTTGAAGCCCGATGACCACCAGCAATCGCGTCTATCTGTACGACACCACCCTGCGCGACGGCGCCCAGACCCAGGGTGTCGATTTCTCGGCCGCCGACAAGGCCAGGATCGCCCGCGAACTCGACGCGCTGGGTGTGGACTACATCGAGGGCGGCTGGCCCGGTGCCAATCCGACCGACGACGCCTTCTTCGGCGCACCGCCGGCCTTCCGCAACGCGCGCCTGGCCGCGTTCGGCATGACGCGCCGCGCCGGGCGCTCGGCCGACAACGATCCGGGGCTGAACGCCCTGCTGTCGACGCCGGCCCGGGTGGTCACCATGGTGGGCAAGAGCTGGGACTTCCAGGTCACCGTGGCGCTGGGCATCGAGCTCGACGAGAACCTGCGCATGATCGCCGATTCCATCGCCCACGCGCGCACCAGGGTCGAGGAGGTGATGTTCGACGCCGAGCACTTCTTCGACGGCTACCGCGCCAACCCGGCCTACGCCCTGGCGGCGGTCAAGGCCGCCTACGACGCCGGCGCCCGCTGGGTGGTCCTGTGCGACACCAACGGCGGCACCCTGCCCCACGACGCCCAGCGCATCGTCTCCGAGGTCATCGCCGCCGGCGTGCCCGGCGACCATATCGGCGTGCACGTCCACAACGACTCCGAGACGGCGGTGGCCACCTCGCTGGCCGCGGTGATGGCCGGCGCCCGCCAGATCCAGGGCACGCTGAACGGCCTGGGCGAGCGCTGCGGCAACGCCAACCTGATTTCGGTGATCCCGGCCCTGATGCTGAAGATGGGCTTCGAGACCGGCATCGCCGCCGATCAGCTGAAGAACCTGACCCGGGTGTCCAGGGCGCTGGACGAGGTGCTGGACCGCCTGCCCAACCGTTCGCAGCCCTATGTCGGCGGCTCGGCCTTCGCCCACAAGGGCGGCCTGCACGTCTCGGCGGTGGCCAAGGACCCGCGCTGCTACGAACACGTCGATCCCTCGGCGGTGGGCAACATGCGCCACATCGTGGTCTCGGACCAGGCCGGGCGCTCCAACATCGTCGCCCGCATGGCCGAGATCGGCGTCGACATGGAGCAGGTCAAGCGCGACGCCCTGGTCGAGGTGGTCGAGCAGATGCAGGTCAGCTTCGACCCGCGCGACGTCACCGACCTGGTCGACCTGGTCAAGCGCCTGGAGCACGAGGGCTATGCCTACGACCAGGCCACCGCCAGCTTCGAGCTGCTGGTGCGCCGGGCCCTGGGCCAGGTGCCCCAGTATTTCCGCCTCGAGCGCTACCGCGTCATCGACGAGCGCCGGCGCAACAAGGACGGCGAATGGCTGACCCTGTCCGAGGCCACCATCAAGGTCGAGGTCGGCGACAAGGAATACATGGAGGTCGGCGAGGGCCTGGGCCCGGTGCACGCCTTCGACGTGGCGCTGCGCAAGGTGCTGACCGCCGTCTACCCCGAACTGACCGCGCTGGAACTCAAGGACTACCGCGTGCGCATCACCGAATCGACGGTGGGGACCGGGGCCAAGACCCGCGTCACCATCGAAAGCGAGGACGGCGCCGGCAAGCGCTGGGCCACGGTGGGCGTGCACACCAACGTGCTGGAAGCGTCGTTGGAAGCGCTGCAGGACAGCGTCACCTATATGTTGTTCCGGCGCGGGCAAACAGCGGCGGAGTAACGGTCAGGCGATGGCGGGCACCGATTCCACCCAGGCCGCGACGGAAGGCGGCCCGGCAATCATCCTGATCCGGCCGCAGCTGTCCGAGAACATCGGCACGGCGGCCAGGGCCATGCTCAACTGCGGCCTGACCGATTTGCGCCTGGTCGCCCCGCGCGAGGACTGGCTGCAGGACCGCGCCTTCGCCGCCGCCAGCGGGGCCGACCGGGTGCTGCTGGGAGCCAAGGTGTTCGGCACCACCGAGGCGGCCATCGCCGACCTGGAACGGGTGTGGGCCACCACCGGGCGCAACCGCTTCATGACCAAGGCGGTCGACACCCCGCGCCAGGCCGCCGCCGCCATGCGGGCCACCGTCGCCGGCGGCATGCGCTGCGGCGTGCTGTTCGGGCCCGAGCGGACGGGGCTGGAAAACGACGACGTGGTGCTGGCCGACACGGTGCTGACGGTGCCGCTCAATCCCGCCTATGCCTCGCTGAACCTGGCCCAGGCGGTGCTGCTGGTCGGCTACGAATGGTTCCAGGCCGAGGCGGCCGAGACCCTGCCGCCCATGACCAAGGGCGCCCAGCCGCCGGCGCCCAAGGAAAAGCTGGTGGGCTTCTTCGACCACCTGGAACGCGAGCTGGACGCCTGCGGCTTCCTGCGCAACGCCGAGAAGCGGCCGGTAATGGTGCGCAACATCCGCAACATCTTCCAGCGCGCCGAATTGACCGGCCAGGAGATCCAGACCCTGCACGGCATCGTCACCGAACTGGTGACCTTCCGCCAGCGCAAGGGCGAGGGCAAGGCGTAGGTTTCCTGCCCTGGTCCGTCACCCTCGGGCTCGACCCGAGGGGCCATGGATTGCCGGTCAGAGCCCGGCAATGACGGAACGAAACGATCAGTCGATCGCCATCTTCTCGATCTGGCCCTTGATCAGGCCGATGATGATCAGGATGAAGGGCACCACGAACAGCGCCCAGACGATGGCGTGGACCAGGCGGTCCTTGGCCGACATGGGCGCGGCGGGATCGGCCTCGCCGTCGTCTTCGGTGGCCACCGGGTGGATGAACTCGATGCGCGGGCGCAGCACGAACCACCACAGGCAGGCGAACACCGCCACCACCACCGTGGTCCCCTCGACGATCTCGACGCCGATGCGGTTGGCAACGTGCAGCGGCAGTCCCTCGAACGCCAGCCACAGCGGCGCGGTCAGACCGACCCCGGCGGGGATCAGGACGGCGCAGACGGCGGCGAAAACAGATGCGTGGGTGGTGCGAAAAACCATCATAGACCCTTGGGATGCGCGGAAAAACGCCGGAGCGTAGCGGGCCAACCTTGCAGGAAACTGACACCGCCCGCCATAGGGAAATGGTCACCTGCCTGTGCGCGCTGGTGGACGAAGCCGTTCGCCCTCACTATATTTGGGCAGATTGCGTCGCAGTGGGGCAGCAAGCGATGTTCGCCGACAATACCCTGACACCCAAGGAAGCCGTGCGCCTGTGCGCCCTGGGCACCATCGCCGCGGGGCCGATGCGCTACAGCGGGCTGGCGGGCAGCGTGCGCCACTTCACCGGCCGCATCATGGGCCCCAGCCTCGAGCTGATGGGTACCTCCATCGAACTGCTGCGCTACGAGGGCCTGGTCGAGGCCCTGGACGGCATGGGCATGGAAGACGACGCCCTGCTCGGCATCACGCCGGCGGGCCGGCGCGAACTGCACACCCTGCTGACCGCCCGGCTGCGCCCGGCCTCGGACCTGTCCAAGCTGGTGGTGGCGCTGAAGATGCGCTTCCTGCACCTGCTGGAACCGGCCGAGCAGCGCGACCAGGTCGAGCTGCTGATCGACACCGCCGAGGGCGAGCTGAACCGCATGCTGGACCTGCGCGGCCATTACGCCGACGAGGACGGCGCCCTGGTGGCGTGGCTGGACCACGACATCCAGACGCTGGAAGGCCGGCTGGCCTGGCTGGAAGACTTCAGCGCGCGTCTGTGACGGCCGACCCCACGCTTCCCGGCCTCGCCGACGACGGGGCCACGTCCGCCGATCCCCATTATCTCGGCCACCGCAAGCGGCTGCGCCAGCGCTTCCTCGAAGCGCCCGAGGCGCTGCCCGACTACGAGATCCTGGAACTGCTGCTGGCCATCGCCATCCCGCGCAGCGACGTCAAGCCGCTGGCCAAGCAGTTGATCGACCGCTTCGGCAGCTTCGCTGACGTCATCTCGGCCACCCCCGAACAGCTGATGGGCGTCAGCGGCATCAAGGACACCTCGTCCACCGCGCTGAAGGTTGTGCGCGAAGCCGCCGTCCGCCTGGCCCGCGCCCCGGTGATCAAGCGTTCGGTGATCTCGTCGTGGGATGCGCTGCTCGACTACTGCCGCACCGCCATGGGCACCCTGCCCACCGAGCAGTTCCGCCTGCTGTTCCTGGACCGCAAGAACGTGCTGATCGCCGACGAGGTACAGCAGCAGGGTACCGTCGACCACACCCCACTCTATCCGCGCGAGGTGGTCAAACGGGCGCTGGAACTGCATGCCAGCGCGGTGATCATGGTCCACAACCACCCGAGCGGCGATCCCGCCCCGTCCAAGACCGACATCGAGATGACCCGCCTGGTCCGCGAGGCCCTGGGCGCCGTCGGCATCGCCCTGCACGACCACCTGATCGTCGGCCGCAAGGGCCACGCCAGCTTCAAGTCGATGGGGCTGCTGTAGGGCGCCTCACCCGCCCGACAGCAACTTGTCGGGATCGAGGCGGATGTCGCGCTTGACCTGCCCGGTGGCGCCGAGTGCCGGGGCCTTGCGGCCATCGACCGTGACTTCCAGGGCACCGGCGTTGCCCACCATCAGGGTCAGGCCGGAGCGGTTGGGCACCCGGTAGCTGTCGCCCTTGCGCAGCAGGCGGGACAGCAGCTGCTGGCCGTCCATCTCGCGCACCAGGACCCAGCAGTCGTCGCCGACCGCCTTCAGCACCACGCGGGCATCGGCGTGCTCCTGGCCGTAGACCTTGGCCTCGGCGGCAGGCGCTGGCGGCTCGGGGGCGGGTTCGGGCGCCTTGACCGCCTCGACCGGCTTGGGCGGTTCCGGGGCCTTGGCGGGCTCGGCCTTGACGGGCTCGGCCTTCGGCGGTTCCGGGGCCTTGGCCGGTTCGGGCTTGGCCGGTTCGGGGGCCTTGGGCGGCTCGGCCTTGGCGGGCTCGGGCTTGGTCGGCTCGGGCTTGGCCGGTTCGGGTGCCTTGACCGCTTCGGCGGGCTTGGGCGGTTCCATCTTCGGCGGCTCGGCCTTGGCCGGGTCGACGCTGGCGGGGTCGGGCAGCTTGGGCGCCTCGGGGGCGGCCACCGGCTCGGCCGGCTTGGGCGCCTCGGGGGCGGCGACGGTGGGGTGCGGGGTCTTGTCGTCCTCGCCCTCGGAGGGCGGCACCACCTCTTCCTTCGCCTTGGCGTCCTCGGGGATCTTGGCTTCGGGCTTGGCGGCGTCACCGGTCAGGGTCGCCGGCCGCTGCAGCACCGAGGCCAGCCGATCGGGCAGCGACGGTACGTTCTCGGCCACCTTGGCGTCGCGCGACGACATCCAGTACCAGGCGCCATAGGCGACGCCGGCCAGGATCAGGCCCAGGAAGATGACGGCACCGCCGGGGATGCGCCCCTCGGTCACCGGCGAGGGGAAGACCAGCTCGGTCCGGGTGGCGAAGTCGCCGACGCCCTCGGCGCGGAAGCGACGCACCATTTCCTCGCCGTCGAGGCCCAGGAACTCGGCATAGCTGCGCAGGAAGCCGACCGCATAGGCGCCGCCCGGCAGGTCGCGGTTGCGCCCGTCTTCCAGCGCCTGCAGGAACACCTGGCGGATGCGCAGCTGTTCGGCGCATTCGGGCAGTTCCTTGCCCATGCGGATGCGGGCTTCGCGCAGCGTCTGGCCGACACCGGCGGTGACGGGGGCGATGTCCGGCTGTTCTTCAGGCGATTGAGTGGCCACGGCGGGCAGACCTTTCCGTCAAACCAGAATGCTTCGCAAGCAACCCGGCCAACCGGTTTAGCAAATCGTCACCGGAACAGGCAATGGCCTGTCGGGACTAAGGGACCGGAAGTCACAGGACAACCCCATGGTCGAGGGCGAAACTCTTCAGCTTGTCCCGCAGGCTCCGGTCGGGCAGGCCCAGCAGCCCTTCCAGATAGGCCTGCAGGGGGGCGACCTCGAGGCTGCGGACCATGGTCTTGACCGGACCGATGGCCGGCGACGACACCGACAGCGTACGCACCCCGCACCCGATCAGCGCCATGGCCTCGATGGGACGGGCGGCCATTTCGCCGCACACCGACAGCGAGATGCCGGCGGCCGCGCATTTCTGCGCCACCCGGCGGATGAAGCACAGCATGGCCGGGGCCAGCGGGTCGTAGCGTTCCGAGATGCGCGGATTGCCGCGGTCGACGGCGAACAGGAATTGGGCCAGGTCGTTGGAGCCGATGGAGATGAAGTCGACCCGCGCCAGCAGGGAGTCGAGCTGGAAGGCCAGCGCCGGCACTTCCAGCATGGTGCCGACCAGCAGCCGTGCCGGCAGCTCGTGGCCGGCGGCGCGCTCATGCTCGATCTCGATGTCCAGCACCCGGCGGGCATGGTCCAGCTCGGCCACTTCGGCGATCATCGGGAACATGACCCGCAGTTCGCGCCCCGCGGCGGCGCGCAGCAGCGCGCGCAGCTGGTGGCGCAGTACCGCCGGGCGGTCGAGCGTGATGCGGATCGAGCGCCAGCCCAGCGCCGGATTGTCCTCTTCCGACGGATTCCAGTAGGGCAGCACCTTGTCGCCGCCGACGTCGAGGGTGCGGAACACCACCGGCTTGCCGTCGGCCTGGTCGAGGATCTTCTTGTACAAGATGGTCTGGGCGGCCACGTCGGGCAGGCTGGAGCGGGCCATGAACGGCAGCTCGGTGCGGTAAAGCCCGATGCCGTCGGCGCCCGACTCGTGCAGGTGCTGCAGGTCCAAGAGCAGGCCCGCATTCATGTGCAGGCCGACGGTGATCCGGTCGCGGGTGGTGGCCGGCAGGTCGCGCAGCTTGGCATAGCCGGCCTGGCGCTGCTGGCGCAGCACCATGGCCAGGGCGAAGCTTTCGCGGATGTCCTCGGACGGGCGGATGAACACCTGGCTGTTGTCGCCGTCGACGATGACCGGATCCAAGGGCTCGATCTTGTCGAGCACCTCCTTGGCGCGGCCGACCACGGGGATGTCCAGCGCGCGGGCGACGATGGCCACGTGCATGGTGGGCGAGCCCTCTTCCAGCACCAGGCCGCGCAGTCGCTTGGGGTCGTAGTCGAACAGCTCCATCGGCCCCATGGTGCGCGCGATCAGCACCGCGTGCTCGGGCAGATCGGGACGCACCGATTCCTCGCCGCCCGACAGGTGCTGCAGCAGGCGGTTGGCCAGGTCCTCGAAGTCGTGCAGGCGTTCGCGCAGATACGGGTCGGTGATCTGGCTCATCCGCGCGCGGGTGTCGTCGTGGACCTTCTGCACCGCCGCCTCGGCGGTCAGGCCCGAGCGGATGGCCTCGCTGATGCGCGACAGCCAGCCCTTGTCCTCGGTGAACATGCGGTAGGTCTCGAGCACGTCGCGGTGCTCGCCGTCGCGCAGTTCGGGGCGCGAGAACAGCTCGTCCAGCGCGGTCTTGATGCCGGTGAGCGCCCGGCGCAGGCGTTCCAGCTCGTCCTCCGGGTCCTCGGCGACCAGGCGGCGGATGGTGACGCGCGGCTGGTGCAGCACGGCGATGCCGATGCCGACGCCGGCGTTGAGGCGGATGCCTTCCAGGCGCAGCGGCAACAGCGCGTTGCCGTCGACCTGGACCAGCTCCTCGCGCGAGACCAGCTCGCCCGAGGCGACCAGCTCGGCCAGCACCATGGCCACGGTCTCGAGGGTCTCGATCTCCTCGTCCGAGTAGTGGCGCTGGGTGCGGTTCTGCACCACCAGCACGCCGACCACGCGGCCGCCGCGGATGATGGGCACGCCCATCAGCGAGTGGTAGATCTCTTCACCCGTCTCGGGGCGATAGGCGAAATTGGGATGGCTTTGGGCGTCGGCCAGGGCAAGCGGGCGGGCATGGGCGGCGACGTCGCCGACCAGGCCTTCGCCGACCCGCAGGCGGGTCTTGTGCACCGCGGCCTTCTTCAGGCCCTCGGTGGCGAACAGCTCGAGCACCTCGCCCGCGCGCATGACGTAGCACGAGCACACCTCGGCCACCATGTCGGCGGCGATCAGCTTGACCACCTTGTCCAGGCGTTCCTGGGCGGCACCACTGCCCGCCATCACGTCGCGGAGGCGGGCAAGCATGCGGCGCGAAACGGAGGGCGCCGCGCCCTGCATCACACCAAGGCCCCGGCCGTCCTCGACGCCAGCGCCGCCACGGCCTGGTCGACCAGCTCGGCGATGATTTCGGCGGTGGGCTGCTCGCGGGTGACCATGCCGACGCTCTGGCCGGCCATCACCGAGCCGTTCTCGACGTCGCCGTCGATCACCGCGCGCCGAAGCGCGCCGGCCCAGAAATGCTCGATCTCCAGCTGGGCGGCCTTCTGCTCGATCTCGCCGCGGCGGAAGCGGGCGATGACCTCGTGCTGCAGCTCGACGAAGCGCTGGGTGCCCTTGTTGGCCAGCGCGCGCACCGGGATGACCGGAAACGCCGGGTCGACCTGGACGGTGGGCACCGCGTCGCGGGCGGCGGCCTTCAGGAAGGCCTGCTTGAAGTTGGCGTGGGCAATGCACTCGGTGGCGCAGACGAAGCGGGTGCCCAGCTGCACGCCGGCGGCGCCCATGTCCAGGAAGGACAGCATCGCCTCGCCGCGGCCGATGCCGCCGGCGACGAACACCGGCACGTCGCGGATCTCGGGCAGGATCTCCTGGGCCAGCACGCCGGTAGCGACGGGGCCGATGTGGCCGCCGGCCTCGGCGCCTTCGATCACCAGGGCGTCGGCGCCCGAGCGGATCAGCTTCTTGGCCAGCACCAGGGCGGGGGCGAAGCACACCACCTTGGCGCCGGTGTCCTTGGCGCGCTTGATGGACGCCCCCGACGGCAGGCCGCCGGCCAGCACGATGTGGCCGACCTGCATCTCGCCGCAGGCGTCGATCAGGCGGTCGAGCTCGGGGTGCATGGTGATCAGGTTGACGCCGAACGGCCTGGCCGTCAGCTCCTGGGTGGCGGCGATCTCGGCCGCCAGCAGGTCGGGCCCCATGGATCCGCAGGCCAGCACGCCGAAGCCGCCGCCGTTGGAGATGGCGGCAACCAGGTTGCGTTCCGAGATCCACGACATGGCGCCGCCCATGATGGCGGTCTCGGTGCCGAGAAAGTCCCGGCCCCGGGCCCACAGGCGGTCCAGCTTCGCCTTCGCGTCCATGATTCCCCCCTTCAGGGCCGGCCTCAGGCCGCGTCGAGTCCGTAGGCGGAATGGAGCGCGCGCAGGGCCAGCTCGGTGTACTTCTCCTCGATCAGCACGCTGATCTTGATCTCCGAGGTCGAGATCACCTGGATGTTGATCCCCTCGGAGGCCAGGGTCTGGAACATCTTCTGGGCGATGCCGGCATGGCTGCGCATGCCGACGCCGATGACCGAGACCTTGACCACGTTGGCGTCGGCGACCACGCGCTCGCACGACAGCTTGGCGTCGTCCAGCACCTTCTTGGCGCGGTCCAGGTCCGACTTGCCGACGGTGAAGGTCAGGTCGGTGGACTTGCCGTCCTCGGACACGTTCTGCACGATCATGTCGACGTTGATGGCCGAATCCGCCAGCGGGCCGAAGATGGCGGCGGCGACGCCGGGGCGGTCGGCCACCTTCACCAGGGTGATCTTCGCTTCGTCGCGGCTATAGGCGATGCCGCTCACCAGTTCCTTTTCCACGATCTCATCCTCATCGCAAACCAGAGTTCCGGGAGCGTCGACGAAGCTCGACAGCACCTGCACGCGGACGCGGTGCTTCATCGCCATCTCGACCGAGCGCGTCTGCAGCACCTTGGCGCCGACCGAGGCCAGCTCCAGCATCTCCTCGTAGGTGATCTTGTCGAGCTTCCTGGCCTTGGCCACGATGCGCGGGTCGGTGGTGTAGACCCCGTCGACGTCGGTGTAGATGTCGCAGCGGTCGGCGTTCAACGCCGCAGCCAGGGCCACCGCCGAGGTGTCCGAGCCGCCGCGGCCCAGCGTGGTAATCCGGTTGTCCGGGCCGATGCCCTGGAAGCCTGCCACCACCGCGACCTGGCCGTCCTTCATACGACGCACCATGTCTTCGGTATCGATCGACATGATACGGGCCTTGCCGTGCACACCGTCGGTATGGATCGGAACCTGCCAGCCGCACCACGAGCGGGCCTGGAGCCCCAGTTCCTGCAGGCAGATCGCCAACAGGCCGATGGTCACCTGCTCGCCGGTGGCGACGACGGCGTCGTATTCGCGCGCATCGTGCAGCGGCGCAGCCTGCTTGCACCAGTCGACCAGCTGGTTGGTCACGCCCGACATGGCCGAAACCACCACCGCGACCTCGTTGCCGGCGTCGGCCTCGCGCTTGACGCGGTTGGCGACGTTCTTGATGCGCTCGATGTCGGCGACGGAGGTGCCGCCGAATTTCATAACGATGCGAGCCATGAGAAGACCCTATTTGGACCGCTTCCGCTTGGGCTTGGATGATCGCCGGCGCTTGCGGTCGGTGCCAGAATTCTTTTGTATGCCCGGTTGCCGCCCCGAAGGCGCCCCTTCATACTCTGTCGCCGATTCGGAAGCAAGTGCGGGCCGGGCATGTGAGGCCAGGTCGGCGCCGGCATACGAAGCATTAACTGGATCGTGTTCGGATGGCGCCCGTCGGACCAAGGACACACCGGCAAGGAGCACCCGATGGCCAACCCCGCCGCGCCCAAGCGCATCCCCCCCGCCCGCATCCGCGACCGTGAGGGCACGGGCAGCACGACCGCCTCGTCCGAGGAGGTCGCCCGTTTCACCGCCATGGCCGAGGCGTGGTGGGACCCTTGGGGCAAATTCAAGCCGCTGCACAAGTTCAATCCCGTGCGCCTGGGCTTCATGCGCCGCCACCTGGCCGCCCATTTCGGCCGCGACCCCGAGGCGGCGGCCCCGTTCGAAGGCCTGCGCCTGCTCGACGTCGGCTGCGGCGGCGGCCTGTTGTCCGAGCCCCTGGCGCGCATGGGCTTTGCGGTCACCGGCGTCGACGCCGGCGACAAGAACATCGGCGTCGCCCGCGTGCATGCCGAGCAGTCGGGGCTGAACATCGACTACCGCATTTCCACGCCCGAGCGCCTGGATCCCGGCGTCACCTTCGACGTGGTCCTGGCCATGGAGGTGGTCGAGCACGTCCCCGACATGCAGGACTTCATCGGCCATTGCTGCGACCGCCTGGCGCCCGGCGGCGCCTTCATGGGGGCGACGCTCAACCGTACCACCAAGTCCTATGCGCTGGCGGTGATGGGGGCGGAATACATCCTGCGCTGGCTGCCGCGCGGCACCCACGACTGGCGCAAGTTCGTCAAGCCGTCCGAGTTCGCCGCGGTGCTGCGCGCCTGCGGCGTCGAGGTCCGTCACCTGGCAGGCATGGCCTATACCCCCTTCCGCGACGAGTGGCACGAGACCACCGACCTCGACGTCAACTACATGGTTTTCGGAACCAAGGGCTGAAGGGCGCTGCAACCGTAAGGAAACTGTAAGCATTTCCCCCTCGACACGAGGCGTGCGGGCGGGCTAGAAACCGCCCACACGCCATCGTGAGGGAGGGACGAAATGCGGCTACGCCTGCCCGCTTCGGTCGCCGTCACTCCCGAGCTGAAGCCCAACGCCTGGGATGCGCTGCTGCTGCCGGTGGCGTTCGCGGTGTTCGCCCTGCTGGCCTTCGGTGCCGCCCAGATGGCGGTGCCCTACGACGTGGGCGAGCCCATCCCGCTGTCGTTGGACCCCGCCAACCTGCCCTACTACCTGCTGCGCAGCGCCCTGCGCATGCTGGCGGCGCTGGCGGTGTCGTTCGCCTTCACCCTGCCCTACGGGCTGCTGGCCGCCAAGATCCCGGCGCTCGAGCGCGTGCTGATCCCGGTGCTCGACATCTTGCAGTCGATCCCGGTGCTGGGCTTTCTGTCCATCACCGTGACCGGCTTCATCGCCATGTTCCCGGGCTCGCTGCTCGGCGTGGAATGCGCGGCCATCTTCGCCATCTTCACCTCGCAGGCGTGGAACATGGCGTTCAGCCTGTACCAGAGCCTGCGCACCGTGCCGGCCGACCTCAAGGAGGCGGCCGACATGTTCCACCTGTCGGCCTGGCAGCGCTTCTGGCGCCTGGAGTTCCCCTACGCCGTGCCCGGGCTGGTGTGGAACATGATGATGAGCGTGTCGGGCGGCTGGTTCTTCGTGGTCGCGTCCGAGGCCATCTCGGTATCGGGCCAGGACATCTTGCTGCCCGGCGTCGGCTCGTACATCGCGCTGGCCATCCAGGCCCAGGACCTGTCGGCCATCGGCTGGGCCATCTTGTCGGTGATCGCCGGCATCCTGGTCTATGACCAGCTGATGTTCCGCCCGCTGGTCGCCTGGGCGGCCAAGTTCAAGTTCGAGCAGAGCGTCGGCGAGGAGGTGCCCCAGTCCTGGCTGCTGACGCTGATGCAGCGGGCCCGGCTGTCGCGCGCCGCCATGACCCTGCCGATCGCCGCCTGGGACGCGTTCGCCGGCATGCTGCCGCGCCGCCCGGTGCCCGATACCTTCCGCATCGGCACCGGCATGCACCTGCCCCACTGGGCCGATGCCGCCTGGAACGCCTTCCTGCTGCTGGCCACCGCTGCCGGCTCGGTGCAGGTGGCGCTGTTCGTCCACAGCGCCGTCGGCCTGGCCGAGGTCGGCCAGGTGATGCTGTACGGCCTTTACACCACCATCCGCATCACCGTGCTGATGATCGCCGCCTCGCTGTTCTGGGTGCCGGTCGGCGTGTGGATGGGCCTGCGCCCGCGGGTCGCCCAGAACGTGCAGTGGGTGGCCCAGTTCCTGGCGGCCTTCCCCGCCAACCTGGTGTTCCCGGTCGCGGTGCTGCTGATCGTGCGCTTCGACCTCAACGTCGATGTGTGGACCAGCCCGCTGATGGTGCTGGGCACCCAGTGGTACCTGCTGTTCAACGTGGTGGCAGGGGCCTCGCAGCTGCCGTCGGATTTGCGCGACACCGCGGACAACCTGGGGCTCAAGGGTTGGCTGTGGTGGAAGAAATTCGTGCTGCCGGGGATCTTTCCGTCCTACCTGACCGGCGCGGTCACCGCGACCTGCGCGTCGTGGAACGCCAGCATCGTCGCCGAAATGGTCAGCTGGGGCGACACCAAGCTGGTGGCGCACGGCCTGGGGGCGTACATTGCCGAGGCCACGGCCGCCGGCGATTTCCCCCGCATCGCGCTTGGAATCGGCGCCATGTGCATCTACGTCATGGCGTTCAACCACTTCCTCTGGCGTCCGCTGTGCACCATCGCCGCCGAACGGGCCGGCCACAACTAGGGAGGGGGGCATGGCGACCGACACACCGCTGATCCAGCTGTCCGGCATCCGCAAGGCCTTCCGAACGCCGGACGGCCGCGAACGCACGGTGCTCGAGGGCGTCGACCTGCGCCTCGCCGAGGGCGAGATCCTGGCGCTGCTGGGCCGCTCGGGCTCGGGCAAGTCCACATTGATGCGCATCATCGCCGGCCTGGCGCGACCCAACGGCGGCCAGGCGCTGTACCGCGGCAAGCCGATCCTGGGACCGACGCGGGGCATCTCGATGGTGTTCCAGAGCTTCGCCCTGTTCCCCTGGCTCACCGTCGAGGAGAACGTCGAGCTGGGCCTGGAGGCCATGGGGGTGCCGGCCAAGGAACGCGAGGAGCGGGCCAACGCCGCCATCGACCTGATCGGCCTGGGTGGCTTCGAACAGGCCTACCCCAAGGAGCTGTCGGGCGGCATGCGCCAGCGCGTCGGC
>JBLNBU010000140.1:0-38176 GCA_050260215.1 Actinomycetota bacterium | reverse complement strand
CGATCCAGGCCTTCGCCCCGGCACAGGGCCGCTTCGGCATCGCCCTGGTACACTCGCCCGAACTGGCCCCCGAGGCCGCCGCCGCCGGCCACCGCCTGTACCTGTGCGGGCACACCCACGGCGGTCAGATCTCGCTGCCCGGCGGCATCCCGGTGCTGACCCACGACCAGCGCCGCCACGGCCAGGTGCCCCGTCGCCTGGCCCGCGGCCGCTGGTCCCATGGCGCCATGACCGGCATCACCAGCACCGGCGCCGGCGCCTCCGGCATCCCGCTGCGCTTCGCCACGCCGCCGGAAATGCTGCGGATTACGCTGCGACGCGGCTGATCACCCCCGCTCCTGGACGCCCGCCTAGGCGGGGGTAACGACCGGACCTGCCTTTTTGTATTGCGCCACCCCGGACGGTTGGGTACGCAAGGGGGATTCCCAACAAGGGGCGGACCGGGGGACATGGACGGCAGCATTCTGGTGACCGGAGCGACGGGCTTCGTCGGCTCGGCCTTGGCGCGACTGTTGCTGGCGCGCGGTCAAAGGGTGCGCTGCCTGGTGCGTCCCAACTCCGATCGCCGCAACCTGGAGGGCCTGCCGGTCGAACTGGCCGAGGGCCGCCTCGAGGACGAGGCCTCGCTGGCCCGCGCCGTGGCGGGCTGTTCGGCCCTGATCCACGCCGCCGCCGACTATCGGCTGTGGGTCCCCGACCCGGCCGCCATGCTGAAGGCCAACGTCGACGGCACCCGCGCCCTGATGCGCGCGGCCCAGTCGGCCGGGATCGACCGCGTGGTCTATACCAGCTCGGTCGCGGTGCTTGGCCATTCGCCCACCGGGGTGGCCGACGAGGACACCCCCAGCACCCTCGCCGACATGGTCGGCCCCTACAAGCAGTCCAAGTTCCTGGCCGAGGCCGAGGTGCGCCGCCTGATCGCCGAGGAAGGCCTCAAGGCGGTGATCGTCAATCCGTCGACCCCCATCGGTCCCGGCGACATCAAGCCGACCCCCACGGGCCGCATGATCGTCGAGGCGGCGAGCGGGCGCATGCCGGCCTATGTGGATACCGGGCTCAACATCGTCCATGTCGACGACGTCGCCCACGGCCACCTGCTGGCGCTGGACAAGGGCAAGGTGGGCGAGCGCTACATCCTGGGCGGCGACGACATGAATCTCGCCGACATCCTGGCCGAGATCGCGCGCCTGACCGGGCGGAAGGCCCCCACGGTCAAGCTGCCCCGCCTGCCCCTGTTCCCGCTGGCCGCCGCCGCCGAGCTGTGGGGCCGCCTGACCGGGGCCGAGCCCTTCGTCACCATCGACGGGCTGCGCATGGCCCGCTGGCGGATGTTCTTCTCGTCGGCCAAGGCCGAGCGCGAGCTGGGCTATGTCCACCGCCCCGCCGCCCAGGCGCTGGCCGACGCGGTGGCGTGGTTCAAGGCCAAGGGGTACTGCCCATGACCGCCGACATGATCCTGGCGGTGGTGGTGGCCTGCGCCTGGGCGTGGCTGCTGCTCAACCGCGGTGCCTTCTGGCGCATCCAGCCCGACCCGGAAGGCGCGCCGCTCCAGGCGTGGCCGTCGGTGACCGCGGTCATTCCCGCCCGCGACGAGGCCGAGGTGATCGGCGAGGCGGTGGCCTCGCTGCTGACCCAGGCCTATTCGGGCGAGCTGGCGGTGGTGGTGGTCGACGACCACAGCAGCGACGGCACCGCCGAGGCGGCCCGCGCCGCGGCCGAAGCCCTGGGCAAGGCCGACCGCCTGACCGTGGTGTCCGCCCCACCCCTGCCCCAGGCCTGGACCGGCAAGATGTGGGCGCAGGCCAACGGCCTGGCCGCCGCCGGCTCGCCCGACCTGTTCCTGTTTTCCGACGCCGACATCCGCCACGCCCCCGACGAGCTTCGCCGCATGGTGGCGCGCCTGGACGGCGGCAGGCTGGACATGGCGTCGCTGATGGTGCGGCTCGCCACCGCCAGCCTGGCCGAGAAGCTGGTCATCCCCGCCTTCGTCTTCTTCTTCCGCATGCTCTATCCCTTCGCCTGGGCGGCTGATCCGGCGCGGACCACCGCGGCCGCCGCCGGCGGCTACATGCTGGTGCGCCGCGCGGCCATGGAGCGCATCGGCGGCTTCGAGGCCATCCGCGACGCGCTGATCGACGACTGCAGCCTGGCCAAGGCGATCAAGTCGACCGGCGGGCGCATCCACCTGGGCCTGGCCGACGACACCGTGTCCTTGCGTCCCTACGACGGCTGGGCCGGCCTGTGGGCCATGATCGCGCGCTCGGCCTATACCCAGCTGAACCATTCGCCGCTGCTGCTGGCCGGCACGGTGGTGGCGATGATGCTGGCCTTCGTCGCCCCCGTGATCCACACCCTGGCCGGCGGCGCCTGGCCGTGGGCGCTGGCCTGGGCGGCGATGACGGTCGCCTATGTGCCGATGGTGCGTTTCTACCGTTTGCCGGCGGCATGGGCAGTGACCCTGCCGGCGGTGGCGCTGTTCTACCTGGGTGCGACCATCGCCTCGGCGGTGCGCCACTGGCAGGGCGCCGGCGGGCAGTGGAAGGGCCGCGCCCAGGCCCACGCCGCCGCCGGCGGCGACCTGGACGCGCTGATCGAGGAGCGGGTGCGCCAGTCGGGCACGTCGTTCTATTGGGGCATGCGGGTGCTGGACCGGCCGCGGCGACTGGGCATGTACGCGGTCTACGCCTTCTGCCGCGAGGTCGACGACATCGCCGACGAGCCGGGCGACCCGGTGGAGAAGGCCGCCGGCCTGGCCCAGTGGCGGTCCGACATCGACGCCCTGTTCACCGGCGGCGAACCCAAGCTGGAACTGGCCAAGGCGCTGGCCGGGCCGATCGCCACCTATGGGCTGGTGCGCGAGGACTTCCTGGCGGTCATCGACGGCTGCGAGATGGACAACGGCGAGGAGATGATGGTCCGCCCGCCCATGGCCATGCTGGACCTTTACTGCGACCGTGTCGCCTGCGCGGTGGGGCGGCTGTCGGTCCGCGTGTTCGGCGACTTCACGCCGCGATGCCTGGACGTGGCCGACCACCTGGGCCGCGCCCTGCAGTTGACCAACATCCTGCGCGACGTGCGCGAGGATGCCGAGCGCGGCCGCTGCTACCTGCCCGACGAGGTGCTGGCCGCCCACGGCATTTCCGACACCGATCCTGCCCGCATCCTGGCCCATCCCGACCTGCCCAAGGCCTGCCGCGACATCGGCGAGCTGGCCTGGCGCCACTTCGACCAGGCCGAGGAGGCCATGGCCGAATGCTCGGACCGCGCCATGCGCCCGGCGCGGCTGATGGGGGTGATGTACCGCGACCTGCTCGCCCGTCTCCAAAGGATGGGATGGGCACCACCCATGACGCGGGTGCGAATTCCATCGGCGTTGAAGATGTGGTATGTGCTCCGCCACGCGTTTTCGTAGGCGTTCCAATGAGGCTGGTGCATGCCGTCCGGTGACTTCAATCCCAATGCCCTGGAGCGGGTGGTCCAGGAGTCCGCCGCTGCGCTGATCGCCAAGCAGAAGGCGGACGGACACTGGGTCTTCGATCTCGAAGCCGACACCACCATTCCGGCCGAGTACGTGCTGTTCATGCATTACATGGACGAGCGCGACCAGGACCTGGAGCAGCGTATCGCCGTCTATCTGCGCGCCAAGCAGTCCGACGTCCACGGCGGCTGGCCGCTGTTCCATGACGGCGACTTCAACATCAGCGCCTCGGTGAAGGCGTATTACGCGCTGAAGGCCATCGGCGACGACATCGAGGCGCCGCACATGAAGCGCGCCCGCGAGGCCATCCTGGCCCATGGCGGTGCCGCGACGTCCAACGTCTTCACCCGCACCCTGCTGGCCCTGTTCGGCCAGATCCCGTGGCGCGGCGTGCCGGTGATGCCGGTCGAGATCATGCTGCTGCCCAAGTGGTTCCCCTTCCACCTGGACAAGGTCAGCTACTGGTCGCGCACGGTGATCGTGCCGCTGATCGTGCTGATGAGCCTGAAGCCCCGGGCGCGCAACCCGCTGGGCATCCACGTCCAGGAATTGTTCGTCACCCCGCCCGAGAAGGTGAAGAACTGGTACCTGGAGCCGGTGCGGTCGAACTGGGCCTATCTGTTCCGCGCCATCGACATGGTGCTGCAGCGGGTCGAATGGGCGTTCCCCAAGTCGATCCGCAAGAAGGCGGTGGCCAAGGCCCTCGAATTCGTCGACGAGCGCCTGAACGGCGAGGACGGCCTGGGCGCCATCTTCCCGGCCATGGCCAACGCGGTGATGATGTACGACCTCTTGGGCGTGCCGGCCGACGACCCACGCGTGGTCATTGCCAAGAAGGCGCTGCGCCTGTTGGTGGTCGAGGAAGAGGACCGCGCCTGGGTGCAGCCCTGCGTCTCGCCGGTGTGGGACACGGCGCTGGCCGCCCACGCCATGGCCGAGGTCGGCGGCGAAGCGGGCGAGGCCTCGGCCATGCGCGCCTGCGAATGGCTGGAAAAGCGCCAGATCACCGACGTGGTCGGCGACTGGGCGGTGCAGCGCCCGGGGCTGAAGCCGGGCGGCTGGGCCTTCCAGTACGCCAACGACCATTACCCCGACGTCGACGACACCGCGGTGGTGATGGCGGTCATGGACCGCATCGACGGCAAGCGCTTTGAAAAGGCGATCCTGTCGGGCGCCGAATGGCTGCGCGGCATGCAGTCCAAGGGCGGCGGCTGGGGCGCCTTCGACGCCGACAACACCAGCTACTACCTCAACCACATCCCGTTCGCCGACCACGGCGCGCTGCTGGATCCGCCCACCGCCGACGTGTCGGCGCGCTGCGTGTCGATCCTGTCGCACCTGGGCGACGGCCGCTCCGACCCGGTGGTCAAGGACGGCGTCGACTATCTGCTGCGCGAGCAGGAGAAGGACGGCTCGTGGTTCGGCCGCTGGGGCACCAACTACATCTACGGCACCTGGTCGTCCTTGTGCGCGCTCAACGCCGCCGGCCTGCCCCACGAGCACGAGGCCTACCGCAAGGCGGTCGCCTGGCTGTTGTCCAAGCAGCGCGACGACGGCGGCTGGGGCGAGTGCGGCCGGTCCTACTGGGACGAGGCCCCCCGGGGCGAGGGTCCCGTCAGCACGCCGTCGCAGACCGCCTGGGCGGTGCTGGCGCTGATGGCCGCCGGCGAGACCAAGAACCCCGCGGTGGCCCGCGGCATCGAATACCTGATGAAGACCCGCAATGCCGAAGGCCTGTGGGACGAGGAACACTTCACCGCCGTCGGCTTCCCGCGCATCTTCTATCTGCGCTACCACGGCTACCGGCAGTTCTTCCCCGTCTGGGCGCTGGCCCGCTACCGCAACCTGACCACCGGCAACGCCGGGCCGGTGCTGCACGCGCTGTAGCCCTTTCTTTTTTCCCTCTCCCTGAGGGAGAGGGTAGGGTGAGGGGGTAATGCATCCACGGAAACATTGTTTCCGTACACGATAACGCTCCCTCCGCCCGGCCCTCTCCCGCTGGGAGAGGGAGATGGGGGGGCAGGTCATGCCAATCGCCGTCGTCGTCGGCATGAAGTCCGAGGCCGCCCTGGTGGCGGTGCAGGTGGTGTGCTCGGGCGGGGTGACCGCGCGAGCCGAGGCGCTGGCCCGCCGACTGCTGGCCGAGGGCGCCAGCGGGTTGCTCAGCTTCGGCATCGCCGGCGGCCTGGCCCCGGCCCTGATGCCGGGGGCCATCGTCGTCGGCACCGAGGTGGACGGCATTCCCTGTGATCCGGCCTGGACCGAGCGGCTGCACGCCACCCTGCCCGAGGCGGTGGCCGGGCCGGTGCGCGGCGTCGAACTGGCCGCCGCCAGCCCCGAGGCCAAGGCGGCCCTGCGCATCGGCGGCGCCCTGGCGGTGGACATGGAAAGCGGAGCGGTGGCGCGGGTGTGCCAGGAGGCCGGCAAGCCGTTCGCGGTCCTGCGCGCGGTGGCCGACCCCTATGACCGCGGATTGCCGGTGGCGGCCCTGTCGGGGCTGGACGGCGACGGCAACCCGCGCCCCTTCAAGGTGATGGCCGAATTGCTGCGCCGGCCGTCCGACCTGCCCGGACTGATCCGGGTGGCGCTGGACAGCCGGGCGGCGCTGCTAGCCCTGGGCGCGGCGGCCCGGCGCCTTGGTCCGGCCCTCGGCCACCAGCCGGCTTAGGTTTTCGTGCACCAACTGCTCGAACACGTGCTGGGCGGGCCGCTGCTTGTCCAGCGGCACGTCCTCGGCCATGGGGCCGTCGATGCGCGGGCCGAACATTGACGTGCGCATGGCCTTCAGCGGATGGGCGAAGGCGTCGGTGACGGCGGTGCCCTCGAAGCCGCAATGGACCATGCAGTTGGCGCACTTCTCGTAGTTGCCGACGCCGTACTGGCTCCAGTCGGTGTCCTCGATCAGCTCGCGGTAGCTGGACACATAGCCCTCGCCCAGCAGGTAGCACGGCTTCTGCCAGCCGAACACGTTGCGGGTCGGCATCGCCCAGGGTGAGCAGCGATACGCGCTGTTGCCGGCCAGGAAGTCCAGGAACAGCGGCGACTGGTTGAACACCCACTTCTTGCCCTGGCCGCGGCGGAAGATGTCGCGGAACAGGTTCTTGGTATTGAGCCGGTCCAGGAAGTGCTGGGTGTCGGGCGCCCGCTCGTAGGCGTAGCCCGGCGAGATGGTCACCCCGTCGACGCCCATGGCGAACACGTCGTCCAGGAACGCCGCCACCTTGTCGGCCTTGGCGGTCGAGAACAAGGTGCAGTTGATGTTGACCCGGAAGCCGCGCTTCTTGGCGGCGGCAATGGCCGCGGTGGCGGCGTCGAAAGTGCCCGACCGCGAAACCGCCTCGTCGTGCTCCTCGCGCCCGCCGTCCAGGTGGACCTGCCAGGTGAAATTGGGGCTGGGCTCGAACAGGTCCAGCTTCTTGTCCATCAGCAGCCCGTTGCTGCACAGATAGACGAACTTGCCGGCCTTGATCAGGCCCGCGACCACCTGGTCGATCTCGCGGTGGAGCAGCGGCTCGCCGCCCGCCACCGAGACCACCGGGGCGCCGCATTCCAGCGCCGCGCCGACGCATTCCTCGGGGGTCAGCCGCGCGTTCAGGATGTCGTCGGGATAGTCGATCTTGCCGCAGCCGGCGCAAGCCAGGTTGCAGCGGAACAAGGGTTCGAGCATCAGCACCAGGGGATAGCGCTTGGCGCCCGAGAAGTGCTTGCGCATGACGTAGGCGCCGATGCTCAGAGCCTGTCGAAGGGGGACTGCCACGGTTTCAACTCGCCAGAATGGGGGGAAGATTGAAATGGATATTCTCGTTGACGCCCGGAAGGATGGCGACCTCGGTGGCGCCGTGCGCCTTCAGCGCGTCGATCAGCCCCTGGACCAGATCCTCGGGCGCCGAGGCACCGGCAGTGACGCCGACGGTCTTGACGCCTTCCAGCCACTCGGACTGCAGGGCCGACGGTTCCTCGACCAGATAGGCCGGCACCCCGCGCGACGCCGGGATCTCGCGCAGGCGGTTGGAATTGGAGCTGTTCTTGGCGCCGACCACAAGCACCACGTCGACCTGCTCGGCCAGTTCGGCGACGGCACGCTGCCGGTTCTGGGTGGCGTAGCAGATCTCCGAGGTGTCGGGCCCGACGATGTTGGGGAAGCGGTTCTTCAGCGCCTCGATGACCTCGCGGGTGTCGTCGACCGACAGCGTGGTCTGGGTGATGTAGGCCACCTTGTCCGGATCGCCCACGGCGATGCCCCCGACCTGTTCGGGCTTGGACACCAGGTGGGTGGGGCCATCCAGCCAGCCCAGCGTGCCTTCCACTTCCGGGTGGCCGGCATGGCCGATCAGCACGACCTCGCGCCCCTGGCCCTCATAGCGCCCGCCATCGCGGTGGACGCGCAGCACCAGCGGGCAGGTGGCATCGATGACCCTGAGGCCGCGTTCCTCCGCCTCCTCCTCGACCGAGCGCGACACGCCGTGGGCCGAGAAGATGGTGATGGCGCCGTGGGGGACTTCGGAAAGTTCCTCAACGAAGACCACGCCCTTGGCGCGCAGCCGCTCGACCACGTGGCGGTTGTGGACGATCTCGTGGCGGACATACACGGGGGCGCCGAACTTCTGCAGCGCCACCTCGACGATGTCGATGGCGCGCTGGACGCCGGCACAGAAGCCTCGGACCTGGGCGAGGATGACCCGCATGCACACACTCCTACCACGGACGGTTCGCGGCGACACTGTACGGAGGCACCCCGGCGTTTTCAATGAATGAACACGCCGATCGGCATGGTCGTTGCGCTGGCTACCCCCTATGCGCATTTGATATGGCAGCGCGGCAGCGTCGGCGCTATCCTCCGGCCCCAATTCTCGAAAGAACCCTGCAATGACCAAACGCAGCCTTGCCGCCCTTCTGCTCTGCCTTGCGCTGGCCCTGCCCGGCGCCGCCCGTGCCGAGACGGATGCCCGCTCCGTGGTGCAGAAGTTCGACGACGCCCTGCTGGCCTCCATGAAGGACGGCCAGAAGCTGGGCTTCAAGGGGCGCTCCGAGAAGCTGCGTCCCACGCTCAATGCCACCTTCGACTGGGATGCCATGGTCCGGGGCACGTTGGGCCCGACCGCCGCCAAGCTGTCGCCCGACGAGCTGGCCCGCCTGACCGCGGCGTTCGCCCGCTTCTCGGAAGCCAACTGGGCCAGCCAGTTCGACGAGTTCAACGATGAGCGCTTCGAGGTGGGCGAGCCCAAGGCCTCGACCGGGGATCACCTTCTGGTTCCCAACCGCATCGTCGAGAAGTCTGGCAAGACGACGCCGATCGACTATCTGGTTCATCAGGTGGGCGGCCAGTGGCGCGTCGTCGACGTGCTGATGGACGGCGCCATCAGCGAGGTGGCGCGCCGTCGCTCCGAGTTCGTGCCGATCGTGCGCGCCAAGGGTGTCGACGGGTTGATCGAGATGCTGGACAACCAGTCCGTCAAGCTGGGAAGCAAATAACGTTGGCAATGGTGGTGCAGGGCGCCGCACTGCTGCTGGCACTGGCAGCGGTCGCGGGCATCGGCTTCCAGATCGCCGCCGCGCTGGCGGTGAACCGCTTCGTCGTGCGCCCACGGCCGCTGCCCCATGTCCGCCCCACCTTCAGCGTGCTCAAGCCCCTGTGCGGGGCCGAACCCCATCTCGACGACAACCTTGCCTCGGTGACCGCCCAGGGCTATCCCGGCCTGCAGCTGGTCTGCGGCGTCGCCGACCACGCCGACCCCGCCCGTGCCGTCGCCGAGGCCTGCGGCGCCACCGTGGTGGTCGACCCGCGCCGCCACGGACGCAACCTAAAGGTCGGCAACCTGCTCAACATGCTGCCCCAAGCGTCCGGCGACATCCTCGCCATCGCCGATTCCGACGTGCGCGTCCGCCCGGGCTGGGCCGACGACATCGCCGCCGGGCTGGAGCAGCCGGGCGTGGGGCTGGTCACCTGCCTTTATGTCGGCCGCCCGGCCGGCGGCCTGTGGAGCGCGGTGGGCGCGCTCGGCATCAACCACGGCTTCCTGCCCTCTGCCCTGGTCGCCCGCGCGCTGGGCCGCACCGACGGCTGCTTCGGCGCCACCATGGCGCTGAAGCGGGACGTGCTGGACCGCATCGGCGGGCTGCAGCCCCTGGCCGACCTGCTGGCCGACGACTGGGCGCTGGGTGCTGCGGTGCGCCGCCTGGGGCTTGGCATCGGACTGGCCCCCCGGCCGGTGGACATCGTCGTCGACGAACCCGACCTTGCCACCTTGCTGGCCCACGAGATCCGCTGGGGCCGCACCGTCGCCGCGGTCGACCGCGCCGGCTACGTGGCATCGGTGATCACCCAGCCGGTGGCCCTGGCGGCCCTGTCGTGGGCGGCGGGCGCCAGCTGGCCGTTCGCCGCCGTCCTGACGCTGGCCGCCCTGGCCAAGCTGGCCGTGGTGCGCGCCGAGGAGCGCGCGCTGGAGTTGCCCCGTGCTGGTTTCGGCGTCCTCCTCTTGCGCGAGGCCCTCACTTTCGTTGTATATGTCGCCGCAATTAGCGGACGGTCGGTGACCTGGCGCGGGAAACGGTTCCGCGTCCGGCCCGACGGCACTCTCGAGCCCTTGGAAGGCGCTGCCCAATGATCAAGACCCTGTTCCTCAACCCGCCCTCCTACGAAGGCTTCGACGGCGGCGCCGGTTCCCGCTATCAGGCCAAGCGCGAGGTGCGCTCGTTCTGGTATCCGACTTGGCTGGCCCAGGTGGCCGCCCTGTGCGAGGGGTCCAAGCTGATCGACGCGCCGGCCCGCGGCCTGCTGCTCGACGACGTGCTGCCCTTGGCGCCCCAGTACGGCATGGTCATCGTCTATGTCAGCGCGCCCACCTTCCGCTCGGACATCGCCGTGGCCGAGGCATTCAAGAAGGCCAATCCCAACATGCTGGTCGGCCTGGTCGGCGCCCACGTCGCCACCAAGCCGGACCAGGCCATCGAGGCCTCGACCCTGGTCGACTTCGTCGCCCGCCACGAATTCGACTACACCATCAAGGAAATCGCCGAGGGCAAGCCCTTCGCCGAGGTCGACGGCATCACCTGGCGCAAGGACGGACAGACCGTCCACAACAAGGACCGCGAGCTGATCCACGACATGGACGCCCTGCCCTTCGTGGCGCCGGTCTACCAGCGTGACCTGGTGATCGAGGACTACTTCATCGGCTACCTCAAGCACCCCTACGTGTCGTTCTACACCGGCCGCGGCTGCCGCTCGAAGTGCAGCTTCTGCCTGTGGCCGCAGACCATCGGCGGGCGTACCTACCGCACCCGTTCGGCCGCCAAGGTGGTCGAGGAAGTGGCGATGATGAAGAAGATGTTCCCGCAGGTTAAGGACTTCTTCTTCGACGACGACACCTTCACCGACGACCTGCCGCGCGCCGAGGAAATCGCCCGGGGCCTGGGCAAGCTGGGCGTGTCGTGGGCCTGCAACGCCAAGGCCAACGTGCCCTACGAGACGCTCAAGGTGCTCAAGGAAAACGGCCTGCACATGCTGCTGGTCGGCTACGAGTCGGGCGTGCAGGAGATCTTGAACAACATCCGCAAGGGCACCCGGCTGGACATCATGAAGAAGTTCACCGAGGACTGCCGCAAGCTGGGCATCGGCATCCACGGCACCTTCGTCCTCGGCCTGCCCGGCGAGACCCACGAGACCATCGAGCAGACCATCCGCTTCGCCAAGGACATCAACCCGCACACCATCCAGGTGTCGCTGGCCGCGCCCTATCCGGGCACCGAGCTTTATGCCCAGGCCATCGCCAACGGCTGGATGAAGGAAGGCGACCTGGTGGCCGACGATGGCGTCCAGGTGGCGGCGTTGAACTATCCCCACCTGTCGAGCCAGGAGATCTTCGAGGCGGTCGGACGCTTCTACAAGGCCTTCTATTTCCGCCCCAGCAAGATCGCCGAGATCGTGCTGGAAATGGCCACCAGCTGGGACATGACCAAGCGCCGCCTGCGCGAGGGCGTCGAGTTCTTCCACTTCCTGCGCACCCGCCACGCCGAAGGGTGCTGACGGCCTAGACAAGCCCTCTGTCTTGAGGGAGAGGGTTGGGTGAGAAGGGGGCGCTTGCGCCCCCTTCCCTCCGCCCGGGGTCATCGCCACATCTTCCGGCATGACCACCGCTTCCCTGATCGACCCCTACGGTCGCGCCATCACCTATGTACGGATCTCGGTCACCGACCGCTGCGACCTGCGCTGCGTCTACTGCATGTCCGAGGACATGCACTTCCTGCCCAAGGCCGAGGTACTGACCCTGGAGGAGCTGGCCCGCCTGGCCAGGGCCTTTGTCCGTGTCGGCGTGCGCAAGATCCGCCTGACCGGCGGCGAGCCGTTGGTGCGGCGCAACGTCATGTGGCTGGTGGAGCAGTTGGCCGCCACTCCCGGCCTGGACGAACTGACGCTGACCACCAACGGCACCCAGCTGGCCCGCCACGCCGGCGACCTGGCCCGCGCCGGGGTGCGCCGCATCAATGTCTCGCTCGACAGCCTGGACGCAGACCGCTTCGCCGCCATCACCCGCCGCGGCCACCTGGGACAGGTGCTGGAGGGCATCATGGCGGCCAAGGCGGCCGGGCTGGCGGTGCGCATCAACACCGTGGCGCTGAAGGACGTCAACGAGGATGAACTGGACCGCCTGGTCGAGTGGTGCGGCGGCCACGGCTTCGACCTGTGCCTGATCGAGACCATGCCGCTGGGCGAGACCGGCACCGACCGCCTGGACCAGTACCTGCCGCTCTCGGTGGTGCGATCGCGCCTGGAAGAACGCTGGACCCTGGTCGACTCGCCCTGGCGCAGCGGCGGCCCGGCCCGCTATGTCGAGGTGGCCGAGACCGGGCGCAGGCTGGGCTTCATCACGCCGCTCACCCACAACTTCTGCGAATCGTGCAACCGGGTGCGGGTCACCTGCACCGGCACCTTGTTCATGTGCCTGGGGCAGGAGGACGCCGCCGACCTGCGCGCCCCCTTGCGCGCCAGCCCCGACGACGGCCCGCTGGACGCCGCCATCGCCGCCGCCATCGGCCGCAAGCCCAAGGGCCACGACTTCATCATCGACCGCGACCACCGCCGCCCGGCCCTGGCCCGGCACATGAGCACGACGGGGGGGTGAGGGAGCCGTCGAAGCGTCTCGGCTCCCTACAGTTCCATCCCGCTCTTGAAGTACTGGTCGGCCAGCTTGCCCTGGACGTAGCGGATGCCCAGCGTCTTGGCGAAGGGAAAGGCCTTGGGGTTGTCGCAGCGGCTCAACACCACCTCGGTGCCGTTGCAGTTGCGCACCGCGTCGACGAAGCCGTGCAGCTCGTCCGGCTCGGCCGAGAGCAGCTCGGCGCTCCACAGCACCTTCATGTAGTGAGGCTTCAGCTTGTTGAGGCACATCAGCTCGAAGTCGCGCCATTCCAGCCCGTCGACGCACACCTTCAGCTTGCGCTCCTCGGCCAGGGCGCGCACCTCGCGGTACAGGCTGAAGTTCTGGGCCAGGTCGGTCTTGTGCACTTCCAGCACGATCTTGCCGGCCAGCTTGGACGGCAGGCGTTCGATGAAGTCGCCGAACTCGCGCGACAGCACGGTGCCGAGCGAGATGTTGACCGAAAACGCCTTGTGCCGGTACTCGCCCAGTTCGCCCGCCATGGCGCGCAGGATGACGCGGTCGTATTCCTCCTTCAGCGCGGCGAACAGCCACGGGCTGCCGGAGATGCTGGTGTCGGGCAGGTAGACGCTCTCGATCTGCTGCGAGGCGACGTAGAACTCGAGGAACTCGATGGACGGCACCTTGTGGCCCACGTTGTAGACCGGCTGGTTGAAGATGCACGCCCGCACGTCGGAATTGCGCACCTTGTCCAGCAGGAAGGACAGGTTCTCGGGCGTCATCGGCCGCTTGGCGTACTTTTCCGGCTCCACCTGGGCCTGGGCGATGATGGTCTTGAAGGTGTTGAAGACCTTGTCCAGGTCCTTGACCACGTCGAACACCTTGTAGAAGGCGTATTCGCCGTAGACGTTGCGGACCGATACCACGCCGTCTTCGAAGAACGCCTTTTCCACCTTGGCACAGGTGGCCAGCACCTCGGACACCGAGATGTGGGAATAGGTGACGAAGATGTCGCCGTTGTGGGCGTGGAAAGTCTCGCAGTACGGGCTCTTGGCGAAGGCCTTGCGGATGAACTGCTTGGCGCCCTCGATCTTCTTGGCCATTTCGCCGGCCTGGGGCGCCAGCGACACGAAGAAATGGATGATCCGCTTGCCCAACGGGTCCTTGCGGATACTGTGAAGCTCGTGCAGGAACAACCGTTCCGACTCGGTGACACGCATTGCCTTCCCTCCCTGGGGAAACTTTTCTTCTTGTTTTTCGTCAGTTCTTTTCGGCGATGAAGCGGGCGTAGTCCGCATCCGAGGTCAGGATGTGGTTGAGCAGCCAGTCGATCACCAGCCCGCGCACCTTCAAGGCCGCCTGCAGGGTGTTGCCGGTGCGCGCCTCGTCGCACAGGTCACGGAAACGCGGCGTGAACGAATGATGCTCGCCGATATGGGCGTTGAGGTTGGGATAGCCCACGTGGTGCATCAGCGCCTCTTCATGGGCGAAGTGGAAGGCGAGATAGGCGTCCAGCGCCTCGATCACCTCGACGATGCTGTGGGCGGCGGCGTCGTTGTTGATGCCGATGTCCAGCTGGTTGAGCAGGGCGATCAGCGTCAGGTGCTCGCCGTCCATCTCCTCGTGGCCGATCTTGTAGCCGTCTTCCCAAACCAGCATGCTGTCCCCCTTCCCCATGGCTCCGGAAACAAAAAAGCCGTCGCGCCAATGGCGGACGGCTTGTTACCGGGGGCGAGAATACCGCCGCCCCAAAAATCGATCAAGAATAACTAAGGTTTGGTCGGGCCAGGGAGTCGAGCGCCCCCTGAAGGATGTAGGCCGCCGCCATCTTGTCGACCACCTCGGCCCGGCGCCGGCGGGAAGCGTCGGCTTCCAGCAAGGTGCGGGTGACGGCGGCGGTCGACAGCCGCTCGTCCCAGAAGGCGACGGGCAGGTCGGGGCGCAGCTTCAGCAGGTTGGCGACGAAGGCCCGGGTCGACTGGCAGCGCGCGCCCTCGCCCCCGTCCATCTCGACCGGCAGGCCGACCACCAGCCCGGCGACCTCGTGCTTGTCGAGCAGCGAAAACAGCAGCTCGGCATCCTTGGTGAACTTGACCCGCCGGATGGTGTCGAACGGCGTCGCCACCGTGCGGCTGACGTCCGACAGCGCCATGCCGATGGTCTTCGTCCCCAGATCCAGGCCCATGACACGGGCATGGCGGGGAAGCTGGGCGGCAAGGTCGGCAAGGGCAAGGACGGGCATGACCGCCAGGGTGGCCCAAGCCGCGCCGTGGCGCAAGCGACGGGTTGCGCACGCCCCTGGTGGCTGTTAACAATCGGCAGCCGTTTCTTAAAGCCTGTCGCATCAGGAGATCCGATGTCCCTGGACAAGTCCGCCGTGCGCGCCATCGCCGAGCTGGCGCGCATCGAAGTCGCCGAAGACGAGCTCGAGCCGCTGGCCGGCGAGCTTTCCAAGATCCTGACCTTCGTCGAGCAGCTCTCCGAGGTCGACACCAGCGGGGTCGAGGTGATGACCTCGGTTGCCGACATCACCGCGCCCTTGCGCGCCGACAAGGTCACCGACGGCGGCTATGCAGAGGCGGTGCTGGCCAACGCCCCCGAAGCCATGGACGGCTTCTTCACGGTGCCGAAGGTGGTGGAATGAGCGAGCCGAAGGCGAGCGCGGGCGCGTTAAGCGCCCCGGAGCGAAGCGAAGGCAAGCCAAGGGGCGCGGATGCGCCCCGCCCGGCGTTTGAGGGGCAAGCACATGACTGATCTCACCAATCTCTCCATCGCCGAGGCCCGCGACGGGCTGGCCAAGGGCGAATTCACCGCAGTCGAGCTGACCAGCGCCCATGTGGACGCCATGGCGCGGTTCAAGCACCTGAACGCCTTCATCACCGAGACCCCCGACCTCGCCCTCGAGGCCGCCAAGGCGTCCGACATGCGCCGCCAGGCCGGCCAGGTGGGCGCGCTCGAAGGCATTCCGCTCGGCATCAAGGACCTGTTCTGCACCAAGGGGGTGCAGACCACCGCGGCCAGCCACATCCTGGAAGGCTTCGTGCCCCAGTACGAGTCCACCGTCACCGCCAACCTGGCGCGTGCCGGCGCGGTCGCACTGGGCAAGCTGAACCTGGACGAGTTCGCCATGGGCTCGGCCAACATCACCAGCTATTTCGGCCCCGTCGAGAACCCGTGGAAGCGTACCTCCGACCCGGCGACCAAGCTGGTACCGGGCGGCAGCTCGGGCGGCTCGGCCGCCGCCGTGGCGGCGCGGCTGTGCCTGGGCGCGACCGGCACCGACACCGGCGGGTCGATCCGCCAGCCGGCGGCGTTCTGCGGCATCGTCGGCATCAAGCCCACCTATGGCCGCTGCTCGCGCTTCGGCATCGTCGCGTTCGCCAGTTCGCTCGACCAGGCCGGCCCCATGGCGCGCACGGTGCGCGACTGCGCCATCATGCTGGGCGCCATGGCCGGCCACGATCCGATGGATTCCACCTCGGCGCCCATGGCGGTGCCCAACTTCGAAGCGGCGCTGACCGGCGACATCCGCGGCCTGAAGGTCGGCATCCCCAAGGAATACCGCCCCGACGGCCTCAATGCCGAGGTCGAGGCGGTGTGGAGCCAAGGCATCGAGTGGCTGAAGGCGGCCGGGGCCACCCCGGTCGAGATCAGCCTGCCGCACACCAAGTACGCCCTGCCGACCTACTACATCATCGCCCCGGCCGAGTGCTCGTCCAACCTGGCGCGCTACGACGGCGTGCGCTTCGGCTTGCGCGTCGAGGGCAAGACCCTGGACGACATGTACAAGAAGACCCGCGCCGCCGGCTTCGGCAAGGAGGTGCGCCGCCGCATCCTGATCGGCACCTACGCGCTGTCGGCGGGCTACTACGACGCCTATTACGCCAAGGCCCAGAAGGTGCGCCGCCAGATCGCCGAGGATTTCCGCAAGGCCTACGAGACGGTGGACGTCATCCTGACCCCGACCGCGCCTTCGGCCGCCTTCGGGCAGGGCGAGAACTCCGACGACCCCGTCACCATGTGGCTCAACGACGTGTTCACCATCCCCACCAGCTTGGCCGGCCTGCCCGGCCTCAGCTTGCCCGCCGGCCTGTCCTCCGACGGGCTGCCGCTGGGCCTGCAGCTGATCGGCCGGCCCTTCGACGAGGAGACGGTGTTCAAGGTGGCCGGCGTGATGGAACAGGCGGCGGCGTTCAGCGCCCGTCCGCAGGGGGTGTGAGATGGCATATCTGATCCAAGGCGACACCTGCGACTGGGAGCTGGTCATCGGGCTCGAGGTCCATGCCCAGGTGATCTCGCAGGCCAAGCTGTTCTCGGGCGCGGCCACCGCGTTCGGCGCCGAGCCCAACGACCAGGTCAGCTTCGTCGACGCCGGCTTCCCCGGCATGCTGCCGGTGATCAACAAGCTGTGCGTCGAGCAGGCGGTGAAGACCGGGCTGGGCCTGAAGGCCAAGGTCAACCTGCGCTCGGTGTTCGCGCGCAAGAACTACTTCTACGCCGACCTGCCGCAGGGCTATCAGATCAGCCAGTACGACCTGCCCATCATCGGCGAGGGCGAGCTGCTGATCGACCTGCCCGACGGCACCACCAAGGCGGTCGGCATCGAGCGCCTGCACCTGGAGCAGGACGCCGGCAAGTCCATCCACGACCAGCATCCGACCAAGTCGCTGATCGACCTCAACCGCTCGGGCGTGGCGCTGATGGAGATCGTCTCCAAGCCGCACATGTCCAGCCCCGAGGAGGCCGGCCTGTACGTCTCCAAGCTGCGCTCGATCCTGCGCTATCTGGGCACCTGCGACGGCAACATGCAGGAAGGCTCGATGCGCTGCGACGCCAATGTCAGCGTGCGGCCCAAGGGCGCGACCGAACTGCGCACCCGTTGCGAGATCAAGAACGTCAACTCGATCCGCTTCCTGCAGCAGGCCATCGAGTACGAGGCCCGGCGCCACATCGACGTCTACGAATCGGGCGGCACCATCGACCAGGAAACCCGCCTGTTCGATTCCAACAAGGGCGAGACCCGCTCCATGCGGTCGAAGGAGCACGCCCACGACTACCGCTACTTCCCCGATCCCGACCTGCTGCCGCTGGTGATCGGCCAGGACATGGTCGACGCGATCAAGGCGACCCTGCCCGAACTGCCCGACGAGAAGAAGGCCCGCTTCATGGCCGAGTACGGCCTGTCGGCCTATGACGCCGGCGTGCTGGTGGCGGAAAAGGCCAGCGCCGACTTCTTCGAGACGGTGGCCAAGGGCCGCGACTCCAAGCTGGCCGCCAACTGGGTGATGGGCGACTTCTTCGGTGCGCTCAACGCCACCGGCCGCACCATCGAGGACCCGCCGGTCTCGGCCGCCGATCTCGGCCAGCTGATCGACCTGATCAAGGACGGCACCCTGTCGGGCCGCCTGGCCAAGGACGTCTTCGCCCTGATGCTGGAGACCGGCAAGGCGCCGGCGACCCTGGTCGAGGAACGCGGCCTGAAGCAGGTCACCGACACCGGCGCCATCGAGGCGGCCATCGACCAGGTCATCGCCGCCAACGCCGACAAGGTCGAGCAGATCAAGGCGGGCAAGACCGCGCTGCTCGGCTGGTTCGTCGGCCAGGTGATGAAGGCGACCCAGGGCAAGGCCAACCCGGCCATGGTCAACGAGTTGCTGAACAAGAAGATCAACGGCTGATCGGGTTGATTGCCTGCCGGACGGGCCCCAGGTAAACGAAGCTCCCTCTCCCTCGAGGGAGAGGGAGTTACGTGCCCTGATGCCCCTGGTCCCCTACAAGATCACCATCTGTGGACTGGCCGAGCTGTGCCGGCATTCGGCCGCCGGCGTCACCCATGTGCTGACCATCCTGGACCCCGGCCATCCCGACCCCGGCGACTTCGCCGGCTATGGGGCGCACCGGCGCACGGTATGGCGCTACCACGACATCATCGCCGCCCGCGACGGCCACGTCGTTCCCACCGAACGCGACGTTGCCGCCATCCTGGACTTCGGGGATCGCACCACCGGCATCGGACACCTGCTGGTCCACTGCCACATGGGTATCAGCCGCTCGACCGCGGCGGCGGCGATCCTGCTGGCCCAGCACAATCCGGGGCGCGAGCGGGACGCCTTCGCCGAAGTGCGCGCCATCCGCCCCTCGGCCTGGCCCAACAGCCTGATGATCCGCATGGCCGACGCCGCCCTGGGCCGCGGCGGCGCGCTGGTCGAGGCGATGCGCGAACACCACCTGCTGGTCGCCCGCGCCTTCCCCGACCTGGTCGCCCAACTGCGCGGCGGCGAGCGCGAGCCGGAACTGCCCGAGGACATGCGCTGATCTTAAGCCCTCTCCCTCGAGGGAGAGGGCGTTCACTCAATACAAATGCTGGCCGCCGGTGACGAAGACCTCGGTGCCGGTGACGTAGGCGAAGTCGCCGCCGCACAGGCGGAACACGGTGGCGGCGACGTCTTCGGGGGTGCCCATGCGGTCGAGCGGGATGCGCGGGATCAGCGCCTCGTACTCGGCCGAGATCATCTCGGTACGGATCTCGCCCGGCGCCACCGCATTGACGCGCACCCCCAGCTGGGCCATCTCGGCCGCCATCTCGCGGGTCAGGCCCGACAGCGCCGCCTTCGACGTCGAATAGGCCGAGCCGGCGAACGGGTGCACGTAGTGCCCGGCGATCGAGGTGATGTTGACGATCGCCCCGCCTCCCCGGTGCAGCGCGCTGGCGAAGCCGCGGGCCAGGCGCAGGGGGGCGAAGAAGTTCAGCTCGAACACGTCCTTCCAGCCGTCGATGGGGCCGTTCAGGACGCCCAGGCGCTCGCGGAAGCTGGTCTTGGGGCTGACGCCGGCATTGTTGATCAGGGCGTGCAGCGGATCATTGCCCAGCACCTGGTTGGCCCTGGCGACGAAGGCCTCGGTGCTGGCGGGGTCGGCCAGGTCGGTGGGGATGTGGCAGGCCCAGTTGGGGTCGATGCGGCACTGGTCGGGCACCTCGGCCCGGGCGCAGGTGATCACCCGCCAGCCTTCGGCCAGGAAGCGCCGGGCGATGGCATGGCCGATGCCGCGGCTGGCGCCGGTGACCACGACGGTCTTGGGGGCGGCGGTCACGGGCGGCCTCCATCGACGACCAGGGGCGGCATCATCAAGGTGGCGTCACCGGGCCGTACCAGCATATCGAGGCGGGCCAGCACCGGTTCCAGCACGCGCACGGCGCGGACCATCCCGCGGACCTGCGACCCGCCCGACATGGTCTCCGCCAGCAGTTCCCACGGCTTGCTGGGACGGGGGAAGGCGACCAGCTCGACGGGGGCGTCGGCGGGCAGGCGGGCCAACTCGCGCGCCGACGCCACCGCTTCCCGCCAGCCGCCAAGGCTGTCGACCAGCCCGGCCGCCTTGGCGTCGGCGCCGCTCCAGATGCGGCCGCGGGCCAGCTCGTCCATCTTGGCGGGCGGAATGTGGCGGCCCTCGGCGGCCTTGGTGGTGAAGTCGGCGTAGATGCGGTCGAGCACGGCGTTGACCCTGGCCCAGGCTTGGGGCGAGAACGGCTGGTTGACGCTCCACATGGCGGCGTTGTCGCCGCGATGCAGTTCGTCCCACGACACCCCGATCTTCTTCCAGAAGTCGGCCATGACCATCTTGCCCGAGAACACGCCGATCGACCCGGTGATGGTGCCCGGCTGGGCGATCACGCGGTCGGCGCCCATGGCGACGAAATAGCCACCCGAGGCCGCCACCCCGCCCATGGAGGCGACCACCGGCTTGCCGGCCTCGCGGGCGCGGCGGACCTCGTTCCACACCGTGTCCGAGGCGACGTACGAGCCGCCGGGGCTGTCGATGCGGAAGATGATGGCCTTGACCTCCTTGTCGTCGATGGCGTCGCGGAAGGCCTTGGCGATGGTTTTCGAGCCGAAGTCGTCGGCGGCACCGAAGCCGTGGTCGGAATCGCCGCGGTGGATGGCCCCGGTGCCGACGACCACCGCCACCTTGGTGCCGTGCGAGCGGGGCAACGCGCCGGCATAGTCGGCGGCGTCCACCTCCTTGGCCGGGGCGCCGCCGCCGGTGACGGCCTGCAGCGCCGCCTCGCGGTAGCCCAGCTTGTCGACCAGCCCGGCCGACAGGGCCTCGGCGGCGACGAAGGGACCGTTGCCCAGCAGGGCACGTACCTTGTCGGGCGGCAGCTTGCGGGCGCTCGCGATGCCGTCGACCATCTGGCCGGTCCAGGAGTCGAGCAGCCGGCCCAGGTTCTGCTTGTGCGGCTGGGTGAAGCCGGTCTCGGTGAACAGCTCGATGGCCGACTTGTACTCCCAGCGGCCCGAGAACTCGGGCTTGATGCCCAGCAGGTCCAGCGTGCCCTTGACGAATGGGCTTTCGGCCAGCACGCCGGTCAGGCCGACGTCGCCCGAAGGCTGCAGCCACAGCTGGCCGAAGCCGGTGGCCAGGTAGTAGTCCAGCGTGCCGGCGCCGAACTCGCCCATGGTCTCGGCGAATACCACCGCCGGCTTGCCCGAGGCGCGGAAGCGGCCGACGGCGTCGCGCAATTCCTGGGCGGCGGCCAGGCTGAGCGAGGTCTTGCCCATGGTGGCCAGCAGCCCGACCACCCGTGGGTCGCTGCCGGCGGCGTCGATGGCCTCGACCGCCTTGCGCAGCACATAGACCTTCTCGCCCGACAGCTTGGCGAAGGGATCGCCCGCGCCGGCCTCGTGGAACTTCCCTTCGAGGTCGAGGGTCAGCACCATGCGCTTGGGCAGCGGCGGCTCGACCTTGTCGGCGATCTGCACCGCGCCCCAGATGCCAAGCCCGACCAGGGCCACCGCCAGAAGCCCGATCAGGGCAAGGGTGACGAGCAGGATGCGGGCGAGACGGCGCATGGCGGGTTCCCCTTGTGGGCGGGCCGGGTTCGGCGGCCAGGATCAGTTGGCCAGTGTACCCGCCCTCACCCGCCTGGCAAGGCCGCCCCTTCAGGTACCGTTGCGAGGGATGTCGGCCCGCTCGACCACCGGCCTGACGTGCTCGATGTCGTAGACCATCTGCATCTCGAGCCAGAAGCGCTCCGAGGTGCCGAAGTAGTGCGACAGCCTGAGCGCGGTGTCCACGCAGACGCCGCCGCGCTCCTCCACCAGGGACACCAGGCGGTCCTCGGGCAGCTTGAGGTCCCGGGCCAGGGTCTCCACGTCGACGCCGGCCGGCTTCAGGAACTCTTCGCGCAGGATTTCGCCCGGATGAATGGTGGGGCGCGCATGATGCATGAGGCCGTCTCCTCCCGTTCGGCTGTGATGGCCCGGGGAGCGGTCCGCCGACCGTCGCCCGAGGCCCGGCACCATGGCGGAAACGGCGACGGCCCTCAACGGGCCGTCCAGGGTAATCGGGAGCAGGCGGGATAGGCCGGACGGGAGAGGGACCGCCCGGCCGAAAGGTCAGCCGGCGGGGGCCTCGCCCACCACGGTGGGGAGTCCGGCTTCCTTCCACGCCTTCAGCCCGCCCTTCATGTGGACGGCCCAAGGGTGGCCCGACGAGATCAGCTTGTTGGCGATGGCGGCCGAGCGCACGCCGCCCAGGCACGAGATGATGATCTTCCTGCCCGGCCGGACCGGCCAGGTGGCGACCTCGAAGTCGCTCATGGGCAGCAGTTCGGAACCGGCGATGTGCTCCTCGGCGTATTCCTCGTCCTCGCGCACGTCGATCAGCACCGCCTCGCCGCTGTCCAGCAGCGCCTTGACCGTGGGCGGGTCCAGCTCGATCAGGCCGATTTCCAGGAAGCTCATCGCACTCTCCGTCACCCGGTGAATTTCACATCTGGAGAGGTATATGCCAGGACCGTTCGACGAATTCAACACAAATGTTCAGTGTGAAACTGTGATTAGGCGGTAATCTACACATTAAACTCGTATAACTCCGCGCTCCTCAGTGCGAGGGGATCCGGGGGCCCAGGGCTCTTGGTGGGGTGGACTGGTGGTGTTATGGTGCCGGCCGTCCAGCCAACTGGGGGCTTGCCCGTGATCCAGTACCTCGACCTGCTGCGCCGCATTCGCACCGAGGGTGTGACCAAGTCCGACCGCACCGGCACGGGCACCACCAGCGTGTTCGGCCACCAGATGCGCTTCGACCTGGCCCAGGGCTTTCCGGTGGTGACCACCAAGAAGCTGCACCTGCGGTCGATCATCCACGAGCTGCTGTGGTTCCTCAAAGGCGAGACCAACATCGCCTACCTGAAGGCCAACAAGGTATCCATCTGGGACGAGTGGGCCGACGACAACGGCGAACTGGGCCCCGTCTACGGCAAGCAGTGGCGGTCCTGGGCCTGCCCCGACGGGCGCACCGTCGACCAGATCGCCCAGGTGGTGCAGATGATCCGCACCAACCCGGATTCGCGCCGCCTGATCGTCTCGGCCTGGAACGTGGCCGACGTCGACAGCATGGCGCTGCCGCCCTGCCACTGCCTGTTCCAGTTCTACGTGGCCGAGGGCAGGCTGTCGTGCCAGCTCTACCAGCGCTCGGCCGACGTGTTCCTGGGGGTGCCGTTCAACATCGCTTCCTACGCCCTGCTGACCCACATGGTGGCGCAGGTGACGGGGCTGAAGGCGGGCGACTTCGTCCACACCTTCGGCGACGCGCACCTGTATTCCAACCACATGGACCAGGCCGAGCTGCAGCTGTCGCGCCAGCCCCTGCCCCTGCCCCGGCTGGTGCTGAACCCCGAGGTCACCGACCTGTTCGCCTTCACCTACGACGACATCCGGCTGGAAGGCTACGAGGCCCACCCGCACATCCCGGCCCCGGTGGCGGTGTAGCGATGAAGGTCGCCCTGATCGTGGCGGTGGCCGAGAACGGGGTGATCGGCGTCGACAACCGCCTGCCCTGGCACATCCCCGAAGACCTGAAGTGGTTCAAGCGCAACACCCTGGCCAAGCCGGTGATCATGGGGCGCAAGACCTGGGACTCCATCGGCCGGCCGCTGCCCAACCGCCCCAACATCGTGCTGACCCGCCAGCCGGGATGGTCGGCCGAGGGCGCCCATGTGGTCCACGGCCTGGGCGAGGCGCTGGAACTGGCGACCAGTCTTGCCCCCGACGCGCCCGAGGCCATGGTGATCGGCGGCGCCGTCCTGTTCGCCGAGGCCCTGCCCCTGGCTGCCCGCCTCTACTGGACCGAGGTCCACCGCGCCTATGGTGGCGACGCGGTCTTCCCCGCCTTCGACCGCACGGCCTGGCGCGAGGTGTCGCGGGAAAGCCACCCGGGCGACCCCGGCTATGATTTCGTGGTGATGGAACGCTGAACCGGGATCAGTTCTCGCCGGCCACCCAGGGGATGCGCTGGACGGTGACGCCTTCTTCTTCCAGTTCGCGCGACTGTTCCTCGGTGGCCTCGCCGTAGATGCCGCGGGCTTGCGTTTCGCCGTAGTGAATGCGCCGGGCCTCCTCGGCGAAGCGGTCGCCGACGTAGTCGCAGTTCTCCTCGACGTTGCGGCGCAGTTCGCGCAGGGTCTTCTTCATTTCGGCGGCGACGGCCTCGACGTCGAGCGCCGCGCCGGTGCGCTTGGCCAGCCGCGGCGCCATGATCGCTTTTTCCACCTTGCAGTCGCCGCAGACCGGGCAGGCGATCTCGCCGGCGGCCGCCTGGGCGTCATAGGTGGCGCCGTCCCGGAACCAGGCTTCGAATTGATGGGCGTTGCCGCAGCGCAGTTCGAACAGGATCATGCCTTTCTTTAACAACAGCCCGCCGCGGATTACAAGGGACGCCATGGCAACCGATGCAACCAATCCGACCCCTTCGCCCTGGGTCGTCCGCTTCGCCCCGCTGGTGCGGGCGGGCGGGCCCGTGCTCGACCTCGCCTGCGGCGGCGGACGCCATTGCCGGCTGTTCCTGGATCGCGGCCACCCGGTCACCGGAGTCGACCGCGACGTCGCCCAGGCCGCCCATGCCCAGGGCGCCGAGCTGCTGGCGGCCGACCTGGAAGGCGCGCCCTGGCCCCTGCCCGGCCGCAGCTTCGCCGCGGTGGTGGTGACCAACTACCTGTGGCGGCCGCTGTTCCCCGCGCTGGTGGCGGCGCTGGAAGACGAGGGCGTGCTGATCTACGAGACCTTCGCCCGCGGCAACGAGGCCTTCGGTCGGCCGCGCAACCCCGACCACCTGCTGGACCGTGCCGAGCTGCTGGGCCTGGCCGCCGGCCTGACCCCCGTCGCCTTCGAGGACGGGGTGCTGGCCGGCCGCGCCGTGGTCCAGCGCCTGTGCGCGGTCAAGGGGCCGGGGCCCTATTCCTTGGGCGGCTGAACCGGTTCGCCGGGCTGCAGCTGCTGCGGCTGGGGCTGCGGCAGTTGGTCGGGGGCCGGGGCGGGTGGCTGGGTGGCCTCGGGCGGGGCGGTGCCCGGCTGTTCGCCCTCGGACGGGGGAATGACGTCGGCGGGCGGCGTCTCGGCCGCCGGCGGCGGGGCGGGCGGCTGGGGCGGACGGGACAGTTCACCGTAGCGCTCGGCCGTCATGGTGGGCAGCTCGCCCAGGAAGGCGACCACCGGCCACAGCTCGGCGTCGACGCGTACCGGGCCATAGGCCGGCATGCCGGTGGCGCGGATGCCGTGCTTGGCGATCCAGAACAGCTCGGCGGGTGCCCAGTCGCGGGCGGTCCGCGCCAGATCTGCCGGCCGCGGCGACAGGCCCTTGCCGATCTCGCCTGGCTCGGCGCCGGGGGCGCCGTGGCAGGTCTCGCACGACTGGTGGAAGGTCCGCGCGCCGTCCTCGACCATGCCGGCGTCGAACTGCGGGACCTGGATGTCCTTGGCCCCCGCCCGCACCGACTGGCGCACGCCTGTCCCATACAGCCAGCGCTCCCACACCGGCGGGGGCGAGACGTCGGCGCCAACCTGCCAGCGACCGCTGTCGACCCAGCCGAACACCGCCGCCACCGCCAGCACCACCCCCAGTGCGACCCCGAGGATGAAACCCATGCGACTATCCTCCGCGCAAGACACTTGCGCGAAAGATGGGCGGCGCGCCCCTCAGGGACGAGGGGGTAGGGCGAACGGCCGGTCGTGGTCCAGGCAGGGGATCTTCTTGCGTGCGTCGTCGACCTTGCGCCGGTCGATCTCGGCCATGACCCAGCCCGGCTGTTCCAGCGCATCGGCCAGGATCTCGCCCCAGGGGCTGACGATCAGGGCATGGCCATAGGTCTGGCGGTTGTTGACGTGGTCGCCGCACTGGGCGGGAGCGAAGACGTAGCAGCCGGTCTCGATGGCGCGCGCCCTCAGCAGCACGTGCCAATGAGCCTTGCCGGTGGTCCGCGTGAAGGCCGCCGGCACGGCGATGAAGTCACATTCGGATTTGGCCAGCGCCCGGTACAGGTGGGGGAAGCGCAGGTCGTAGCAGATGGACAGCCCCAGCCGCCCCCACGGCAGGTCGACCGCCACCGCGCTGTCGCCGGGCTGGAAGGTGGCCGATTCCTTGTAGGTCTCGCCCAGGCCCAGATCGACGTCGAACATGTGGATCTTGTCGTAGCGCGCAGCGATGGAGCCGTCCGGGCGCAGCACGAAGCTGCGGTTGGCGACCATGCCGCCATCCAGCAGGACGGCAAGGCTGCCGATATGCAGCCAGCAGCCCAGCTCGCGCGCCAGGTCGCGGAAGAACTTCAGCGCCAGGTGCTCGTCCTCGGGGCTGGCCTTCAGCACGATGTTGCTGCGGCCCCACTCCATCATTGCCACGTTCTCGGGCATCAGGATCAGGTCGGCACCGGCGGCGCGCGCCTCCACCGCCAGGTGGGCGGCCGCCTCGCAGTTGGGCATCAGGTCGTTGCCGGCGTTGACCTGGATGCAGGCGGCCTTGAAGCCGGCCATCAGCCGGCCGCCAGCATGGGATCGAGCTTGCCCTCGGCTTCGAGCTCGTGCAGGTCGTCGCAGCCGCCCACGTGGTGGTCGTTGATGAAGATCTGCGGCACGGTCTGGCGGCCGCCGGCACGGCGGACCATGAAGTCGCGCAGGTCGGGGTCGTTGGAGACGTCGATCTCGGTATAGGCCTGGCCTTTGCGGTCCAACAGCTTCTTGGCCCGCACGCAGTAGGGGCAGATCTTGGTGGTGTAGATTTCGACCTTGGCCATCGAGACGGGCTCCGCGCAAAACGTGTTGCCGCCTAATATATCGCCGCGAACCGGTTTGGCTAGACCGACGCAAGCGTCACCCGGGCCAGGGTCAGCACGTCGACCGCACTGGCCCCGGCGCGTGCCAGCACGCGGGCGCATTCGCCGATGGTCGCCCCGGTGGTCATGACGTCGTCGACCAGCAGCACGGTGCGCCCCTGCACGCGGTCCAGGCGGCGGGGATGGATGGCGAAGGCGCCCTTGACGTTGGCCTCGCGGGTCTCGCGCGGCAGGTGTCCCTGGGGCGGGGTGCGGCGGGTGCGCAGCAGCAGGTCGGGCACCACCGGGACGCCGGACTGGCGCCCCAGGGCCATGGCCAGCACCGCGGCCTGGTTGTAGCGCCGGGCCAGCAGCCGCCAGCGGTGCAGCGGCACCGGCACGATCACGTCGGCCCCGGCCAGCAACTCGGCACCGGCGCGCGCCATCCAGCGGGCGAAGGCGGGCGCGCCTTCCAGCCGGTCGGCATGCTTGAAACGCAGGACCAGCGGCCGGCTGGCGTCGTCATAGCGGAACACCGCCCGTGCCCGGCGCCAGGGCGGCGCCTTGCGGGCGCACGATCCGCACACCGCACCCTCGCCCAACTCGGCCGGGTCGAACTCGAAGGGATGGCCGCAGACGCTGCAGCACGGCGCCGAGACGAAGGCCAGCCGCCCCCAGCAGTCGGGGCACAGCGCGCCGGGCTCGGCCACCACGGTGCCGCAGCTCAAGCACAAGGGCGGCAGAACCGCGTCGATCACCAGCCGCGCGGCACGGGCCAGCATGGGTTTCTCCTTCCCGCCGATCCCGCGGCATGCCATATAGCCGGGAATGGCCTCGCCGATCAGCATCTTCGACCGCTCCTTGCTGCGCAAGCGCCGCGACCGCGCCGCGAGCGGCTTCGCCGCGCACGACTTCCTGGTGCGCGAGGCGGCCGAGCGCCTGCTCGACCGCCTGGACGACGTCACCCGCCATTTCCCCGTGGCGCTGGACCTGGGCTGCCATACCGGCCAGGTGGCCGACACCCTGGCCGGGCGCGGCGGCATCCGCACCCTGGTGCAGTGCGACCTGTCGCCTGCCATGGCAAGGGCCGCCGCCGCCAACGGCCACCCCACCGTCTGCGCCGACGAGGAATGGTTGCCCTTCGCTCCGGCCAGCTTCGACCTGGTGCTGTCGTGCCTGTCGCTGCACTGGGTCAACGACCTGCCCGGCACCCTGGTGCAGATCCGCCGCATCCTCAAGCCCGACGGCCTGTTCCTGGCGGCGCTGCTGGGCGGCGACACCCTGGCCGAGCTGCGCCGCGCCCTGATGGAGGCCGAGCTGGAAGCCGAAGGCGGCGCCAGCCCGCGGGTCTCGCCCATGGCCGAGGTGCGCGACCTGGGCGGGCTGCTGCAGCGCGCCGGCTTCGCCCTGCCGGTGGTCGACAGCGACGCCGTGCCCGTCACCTACGGCGATCCCATGCGGCTGATGGCCGACCTGCGCGGCATGGGCGAGACCAACGCCGTCGCCGCCCAGCGCAAGACGTTCACCCGCCGCGCCACCCTGCTGGGCGCGCTGCAGCGCTATGGACAGCTGTTCGCCCGCGACGACGGCCGCCTGCCCGCCACCTTCCAGCTGCTGACCCTGACCGGCTGGGCGCCGCATCCCGACCAGCCCAAGCCGCTGCCCAGGGGCAGCGCGGGCTTGAGCCTGGCACGCGCGCTCGCCGACGAGCCCGACCTCCCGCCCGACGAGAGCTGATGCGCTTCCCCGCCCCCCTGGTGCGCGCCACCCTGATCCGCCGCTACAAGCGCTTCCTGGCCGATGTCGAGCTGGAGTGCGGCACCGTGGTCACCGCACACGTCGCCAATTCGGGCGCCATGCTGGGGACCAGCGCGCCGGGGCTGGAAGTGTGGCTGTCGCCGGCCGCCAACCCGGCGCGCAAGCTGCAGTGGAGCTGGGAGATGACCCGCATCGACAGCCACCTGGTGGGCGTCAACACCGCCTGGCCCAACGCCGTTGCCGCCGAGGCAGTGGCCGCCGGCCTGATCCCGGAACTGGCGGGCTACCGGTCCATCCGCCGCGAGGTGAAGTACGGCCGCAATTCACGCATCGACCTGTTGCTGGAAGCCGACGGCCGCCCCACATGCTGGGTCGAGGTCAAGAGCGCCCACCTGAAGCGCGGCGACCACGCCGAATTCCCCGACGCCGTCACCGCCCGGGGTACCAAGCACCTGGGCGAGCTGCGCGACGTGGTGGCCGGCGGCGGCCGCGCGGTGATGCTGTTCCTGGTCCAGCGCGGCGACTGCCGTGCGTTCCGTCCGGCGGCCGACATCGACCCAGTTTACGCGGCGGCGCTCGCGGCAGCGACACGAGACGGTGTCGAAGCGATCTGCTATACCTGCGTCCTGAGCCTGGACGGGATCGAGATCGGCGGTCGCTTGCCGATGGAAACGTGTGCCTCCGGGCGGGATGGGACATGAAGGACGCAATGGAAAAGGACGACAGGGAAACCGGCAACATCCGCCTGCACGGGGCCGAGGCCTTCGCCGCCATGCGCAAGGCCGGCCGGCTGGCGGCCGAGACGCTGGATTTCATCGCCCCCTACGTGGTGCCTGGGGTGACCACGGGCGAGCTGGACCGGCTGTGCGCCGACTACATAGCCGAACGGGGCGGCATCAGCGCCCCCTTGAACTACCGCGGTTTCCCGCGCTCGATCTGCACCTCGGTCAACCACGTCGTCTGCCACGGCATTCCGGGCGACAAGCGCCTGGAGGACGGCGACATCGTCAACATCGACGTCACCCCCATCGTCGACGGCTGGCACGGCGATTCCAGCCGCATGTACTATGTTGGCCGCGTCGGCGTGAAGGCCCGCAAGCTGGTCGAGGTCACCTACGAGGCGCTGATGCGCGGCATCGAGGTGGTCAAGCCGGGCGCCACCCTGGGCGACATCGGCCACGCCATCCAGAATTTCGTCGAGAAGCACCGCTTCTCGGTGGTGCGCGACTTCTGCGGCCACGGCCTGGGCCGGGTGTTCCACGAGCCGCCCAACGTCATGCACTACGGCCGCCCCGGCGAGGGCGCGGCCCTGCGCGAGGGCATGTTCTTCACCATCGAGCCCATGATCAATGCCGGCCGGGCCGAGACCAAGATCCTGTCCGACGGCTGGACCGCGGTGACCAAGGACAAGTCGCTGTCGGCGCAGTTCGAGCACTCCATCGGCGTGACCGCCACCGGCTGCGAGATCTTCACGCTGAGCCCCAAGGGCTGGCACCAGCCGCCGTACGAGTGAGGCCAGCCGTCGCCCCTTCTCCCTCGAGGGAGAGGGCTAATGCCCACTGGCGCAGCGCGTCGCGACCCACTATATTGTCCGTTGCTGGGCTTGCCCGGCTATGACGCTAAACACCTTGCGGAATAGGCGTTGCGGACCCGGGGGCGGTACCCGGCGCCTCCACCATCAGCTCTCCGGCGACCCCGGGGGCCTCATGGGGGCGAAACAGGATCGACGCGCGTAGTAAAGGCAGGGCTTGCGTTCGGTATGGTCTCCACCGTTATCGGGCCAACCTCAACAAGTGCCAACGACAACGTTGCTCTTGCCGCTGCCGCCTAAAAAACGGTAAGCGCGGTTCGGGGGGCGCCGGGCAACAGAAGTCCCCCCACTTCTTGACCACACAAGGGCCCTTGGCCGGATGTCCGATACTGAACTTCGCTACGACAAGATGGTCGAGGACGCGCTTCGCGCCGTGGTGCGCGACGCCCTGACCGTGGCGGCCGAACACGGCCTGCCGGGCGAGCACCATTTCTACATCACCTTCCGCACCCACCACGGCGAGGTGAAGCTGCCCGACTATATCCGCGCGCGGCATCCCGACGAGATGACCATCGTGTTGCAGCACCAGTTCTGGGGCCTCGAGGTCACCCACGACTGGTTCGCGGTCACCTTGTCGTTCTCGGGCAAGTCCGAGCGCCTGCACATCCCGTTCGCCGCGGTCACCGGCTTTGCCGACCCCTCGGCCAAGTTCGGCCTGCAGTTCCAGGTGATCGGCGACGACCTCGAAGAGGACGAGGAAGACGAGGCGCAAGCCGAGGCCCCGCCCGCGCCCGAAGACGCCGCCGCACCGCGCACGGACGGCGACGGCAACGTCGTCACCTTGGACGCCTTCCGCAAGAAGTAGGCATAGCGCGACACATCCCGTCACATTATGATGCATCTGACGGGGAGGTTGCATGAGCCCGGAAGAACGTCGCATCGCCAATGCAATTTTCACCTGGCTGGAGGTCCGCCAGCGGGCCGGGTTCCCGTTGCCCGAGCGGGTCAACGCCGCCCGCCTGCTTGACGAGGCCGAAAAAAGCGGCCTGCTGGGCCGCCTGATGTCCGGCCAGGAGGCCCTGCCCGAGGCCCCGCCGCTGTCCTTCGGCTCCCCCTGGTACGACATCGTCGAGAAGGGCCGCGCCAACGGCGTGCTGGTCGAGGACGTCCCCGGCAACCTGCGCCGCCAGTGCCCCAACCACGTTCTCGTCAACCGCTTTCCCTGGCTGGTGCTGGAACCCCTCGATGACGAGGGCGGCTACCTGGTCACCTGGCGCCCCGGCGGGCCGCCCTTCTGGCTGGCCCCCGGCGCGTTGCACGACTGCAACGACTGGTCGCTGGTCCGCATCCAGGACGACCCCGCAGCGGTGGCGGTGCCCGCCGACCTGATGGACGCCCTGGCCGGCGGGCTGGTGCCGATCTGACCGGCTACATGATTCCCAGCAGCTTGGGCAGCCAGATGGACAGCGGCGGCCAGTAGGTCACCAGCACCAGGAAGCTCAGCATGGCCAGCAGCCAGGGCACCACCGCCACGGTCAGCTCGGTGATGCCCATCTTGGTGATCCCCGATGCCACGTAGAGGTTCAGCCCCACCGGCGGGTGGCACATGCCGACCTCCATGTTGACGGTGATCAGGATGCCGAAATGCACCGGGTCGATGCCCAGCTTGGTCGCCACCGGGAACAGGATGGGCGCCATGATCAGCACGATCGAGCTGGGCTCCATGAAGTTGCCGGCCGCCAGCAGCAGCACGTTGACCACCAGCAGGAAGGCGACGATGCCAAGATCCTTGGCGACGATCCAGTCGGCGATGGCGTGGGGGATGTTCTCGTTGGCCAGCACGAAGCTGAACAGCACCGCGTTGGTGATGATGTAGAGCAGCATCGCGCTCATGTTGGCCGAGGACAGCAGCACCTTGGGCACGCCCTTGAGCGGCATGTCCTTGTAGACGAAGACCGCGATGAGGAAGGCGTAGACCGCGCTCATGGCCGCCGCCTCGGTGGGCGTGAACACGCCGGTGTAGATGCCGCCGATGACGATGACGATCAGCGCCAGGCCCCAGATGGCCTCGCGGAAGGTCTTGACCCGCTGCCCCCAGGTCGCGGGGGCCAGACGCGGATAGCCGTTCTTCCACGCCAGGTACCAAGTGACCGCGCCCAGCATGGTGGCCAGCACCAGGCCCGGCACCACGCCGGCCATGAACAGCGCGCCCACCGAGGTGTTGGTGGCCACCGCATACATGACCATGACCAGCGACGGCGGGATCAGGATGCCCAGCGCGCCCGAGGTGGTGATGACGCCGGCGCCGAAGCGGTTGGGGAAGCCTTGCTTGACCATGGCCGGCAGGATGATCGAGCCGATGGCGACCACCGTCGCCGGGCTGGATCCCGACACCGCCGCGAACAGCGCGCAGGCCATGACGCCGGCCAGGCCCAGGCCGCCGTGCCAGTGGCCGACCATGGCGGTGGCGAAGTTGATCATGCGCCGGGCCACGCCGCCGTGGGTCAGGAAGTTGCCGGCCAGGATGAAGAACGGGATCGACATGATCTCGAACTTCTCGATGCCGGTGAACAGCTTGAGCGCCACCGATTCGATGGGCACCTGGGTCATGGTGAACAGGAAGGTCAGCACCGTCAGGCCGAGCGAAATCGAGATCGGCATGCCGGTGAGCATCAGGGCGCACAACAGCCCGAAGATGATGGCGGCGTTCATCGGCGATCCTCCTCAGCCCGAGCGGATGCGTCCCCGCCCTCGAAGGCGCGCGAACGCTCGCCGTTGCCGCCGCCGCCTTCGCCCAGCGACGGGTCGCCACCTTCCTGGGCGGCATCGGCCATGTCGCGCGGGTGCAGGTTGTCGGCCATTTCGTACCAGTTGATGTCCTGGGCGGCGCGCTGCGGATCGGTCTCGTCCTCGGCCAGGCCCTCGACATGGCCGTGGTCGTGGTGCGGCAGCTCGCCGGTGCGCAGGAACGATGCGCACACCTGCAGGAAGCGGAAGCACATCAGGTACGACCCGCACGGGATCGCCAGGTAGACCAGCCACATGGGCACTTCCATGTCGGCCGAGGTCTGGTCGGTCTGCGCCATCTCGATGACGAAGTGCGCGCCGAGCGTGCCGACGGTGCCGGTGAACAGGGCGCCGGCCAGCAGGCCGAAGATGATGAACTTGCCGCGCATGGGCGACGACAGGCGGTTGATCACCACGTCGACGCCCACATGGATGCCGGTGCGCACGCCGTAGGCAGCGCCGAACTTGGCCATCCACACGAACATGTAGATGCACAACTCCTGCGCCCACGAGAAGTCCAGGTGGTGGACCAGCGGGTACAGGAACGACACCCCGGCGGCATAGCGGTGGACCACCGCCACGAAGATGATCAGGGTGGCGGCGGCCATGAGGAAGGCGATGAACGCCTCCTCGAAACGGTCGAGAACTCTCAGCATGCGGATCCCCCCGGACGAAGCCGCCCCCACCCCGATCGGGGCAGGGGCGACGGGGCTGCTAGTTCATCTTGTGCCCGAGCTTCTCGGACTCCTTGTAGATGGCCTGGATCAGGTCCTTGCCGACCCGGCCTTCCATGTCCTTGTGGACGGGCAGCAGGGCCTTCATCCAGGCGGCACGCTCGGCAGGCGTCAGCTCGTAGAACTGGGTCTTGCCCGACGCCTTCATCGCCGCCAGGGCCTCGTCGTTCTCGGTCTGGGCGATGGCGTTGGCGTACTTGGTCGCCTCGTTCATGCAGCCTTCCAGGGTGGCGCGGATGTCGGCCGGCAGGCCTTCCCAGAACTTCCTGTTCACGATCACCGCGTAGCCCAGGTAGCCGTGGTTGGACAAGGTGGCGTGCTTTTGCACCTCGTGCATCTTCTGGGTGTACATGTTGGACGGCGGGTTTTCGGTGCCGTCGACGACGCCGGTCTGCAGCGCCTGGTAGACCTCGGAGAAGGCCATGACCTGCGGCAAGGCGCCCAGCGCCCGCATCTGGGCGTCGAGCACCTTGGACGACTGGATGCGCAGCTTGATGCCCTTGAAGTCGTCGGGGGTGTGCAGCGGCTTGTTGGCGCTCATCACCTTGAAGCCGTTGTCCCAGTAGGCCAGGCCGATGATGCCCTTGCCTTCCAGCTTCTTCAGCAGGCCGATGCCGACGGGGCCTTCGGTGACGGCGCGCAGCACCGCCTTGTCGGGGAAGATGAACGGCAGGTCGAAGACCTCGAACTCCTTGACGCCCAGGGGGCCGAACTTGGCCAGGCTGGGCGCCAGCATCTGCACCGCGCCCAGCTGCAGGGCCTCCAGCTCCTCCTTGTCCTTGTAGAGCTGGCTGTTGGGATAGACCTCGACCTTGACGCGGCCCTTGGTGCGCTCCTCGGCCAGGGCCTTGAAGCGTTCGGCGGCCTTGCCCTTGGGCGTGTCGGGCGCCACCACGTGGCTGAACTTGATGACGATGGGGGCGGCCTGTTGGGCCACGGCCTGGCCGGCCAGCACGCAGCCGGCGACCAGGCAGCCGAAGACGGTTGCAAGTCTCATGTTGGTTTTTCCTCCCGCGGAACCGGTTCGTTCCATTTCGACCATTGTTCTTCGGCAAGGCATGTTGCGCTATTGTGGAAATCCGAAAAAGCCGTTCGCAGGTCCATGACTTCGCCGAAGCCTCTTCCCCACCGCGACGCCTTCCAGGTCATGCCGCTGGTCGCCATGGCGCTGGTGGTGATGTTGCTGGCGGTGCTGCTGTGGCTGCTGCATCGAAACGAGCAGGAGGACGAGCAGCTCGGCCTGATCAAGGACATCCTGTGGGTCGAGCAGAACCTGCACTTCCACCTGACCACCGACGCCGAGAAGCTGCAGCAGCTGGCCAACGAGATCGGGCGCGACGGGGTCGATCCGCACACCTTCCGCACCCAGGCCCGCGCCCTGATCGCCAACAACCCCGAGATCGAGCGCATCGACCTGCGCGACGGGGGCGGCCGCATGACGCTCTCGACCCCGCCGGTCGAGGCCGCCGCCGACGATGACGAGGCGCGCTGGCGCCCCACCTTCACCCTGGCCCGCTCGGTCGGCCGCCCGGTATTCGGCCCACCCTTTGCCCGTCCAGGGCGGGGCAGCATGGTCGAGGTGCAGGTGCCGGTGTTCCGTGCCGGCCGCTTCTTCGGCATGGTGGTGGGCACCGTCTCGCTCGACGCGCTTCTGACCCACCAGGTGCCATGGTGGTTCGCCGGGCGCTACAAGCTGGAGGTGGTCGACGGCGACGGCACCGTGCTGGCGGCCAAGTCCAAGCTGCCGCTGTCCGAGCCGGGGCCCAGCCACGAGGTGCGCTTCGAGCCCCCCGGCCACGGCCTGTCCCTGGTGGCCACCGTCTTTCGCAGCGAAAGCCACCTGGCCCGCAACGTGCTTGCTGCCGCCATCGTCGGGCTGGCTGGGCTGGCTGCGTCCAGCTTCTGGGCCATGCGCCGCCACTTGCGCCGCCGCCTGGCCGCCGAACAGGCCTTGCGGGCCGAACACGCCTTCCGCAAGGCCATGGAAGACAGCCTGACCGTGGGCATGCGCGCCCGCGACCTCGAGGGCCGGATCACCTATGTCAACCCGGCCTTCTGCCGCATGGTCGGCTGGAACGCCGACGAGCTGGTCGGCGCCGTCCCACCCATGCCCTATTGGGTGCCCGAGGACATGGACCGCACCTACGAGCTGCACCAGCAAGTGCTGCGCGGGGAATCGCCGCCGGGCGGCTTCGAGATCACCTTCTGCCGCAAGGACGGCGGGCGCTTCCAGGCCCTGGTCTACGAGGCGCCGCTGATCGACGCCGACGGGCGCCATACCGGCTGGATGGCCTCGGTGGTCGACGTCACCGAGCGCCGGCGTGCCGAGGAACTGGCCCGCCAGCAGCAGGACAAGCTGCAGCGCACCGCCCGCCTGGTCACCATGGGCGAGATGGCCTCGACGCTGGCGCACGAGCTCAACCAGCCGCTGTCGGCCATCGCCAGCTACGGCACCGGCTGCCTCAACAAGCTGCAGTCGGGCAACTTCCGCGCCGACGAGCTGACCGACGCCCTGGCCAAGCTGGGGGTGCAGGCCAGGCGGGCCGGGCAGATCGTGCGGCGCGTCCACGACTTCGTGCGCAAGAGCGAGCCCAAGCTGGCCCCCTGCCCCATCAACGAACTGGTCGAGGACACCGTCGGCTTCATCGCCGCCGAGGCCCGCAAGCGCGCCGTCCGCCTCGCCGTCCAGCCCAGTCCCGAACGGCCGCTGGCCAACGCCGACCGCATCCTGGTCGAGCAGGTGGTGCTGAACCTGGTGCGCAACGCCATGGAGGCCATGAACAACGCGCCGCGCGCCGCCCGCGAGGTCGAGGTGGACATCGAGGCCAGCGCCGACGAGGTGCTGGTGCGCGTCGCCGACCACGGCCCCGGGGTGCCGGCCGAGGTCGCCGACAAGCTGTTCACCCCCTTCTTCACCACCAAGGACGAAGGCATGGGCATGGGGCTCAACATCTGCCGTTCGATCATCGAGTTCCACCGCGGCCGCCTGTGGTTCGAGCCCAACGCCGGCGGCGGCGCCCTGTTCCAGTTCACCCTGCCCAGGAGCGGCGCATGACCGCCGTGGTCCACGGGGGAATCGTCCACATCGTCGACGACGACGCCGCCATCCGCGACGCCCTGGCCTGGCTGCTGCAATCCCGCGGCGTCGAGGCGCGCGCCTTCGAGTCGGCCGAGGCGTTCCTGGCCGCCTGGGCGCCCGACATGGCCGGCTGCCTGTTGCTGGACATCCGCATGGAGGGCATGAGCGGGCTGGACCTGTTCCAGCGCTTAGGCGAGCTTGGCTCGACCCTGCCGGTGATCTTTCTTACAGGCCACGGCGACGTGCCCATGGCGGTAACCGCACTGAAGCAGGGCGCGCGCGACTTCGTCGAAAAGCCCTTCAACGACAACGAGCTGGTCGACCGCATCATCGCCGTCCTGGCCTGGGACGCCGCCCAGCGCGAAGCCCGCGCCGACGCCGATTCGGTGTCGGCGCGCATTGGCTCGCTCAGCGAGCGCGAGCGCCAGGTGATGGACCTGGTGCTGGCCGGCAAGCTGAACAAGGTGATCGCCGACGAGCTGGGCATCTCCATGCGCACGGTCGAGGTCCACCGCGCCCACGTGTTCGAGAAGATGGGGGTGCGCACCGCGGTCGACCTGGCCCGGTTGCTGGCATCGGGGCGGCCGGCATGACCCTTGCCCGCCGGGCATCCCTGGCCGCCCTGCTGATCGCCGGCTATGTGCTGCTGGACCGGGTCAGCCTGATCGGCAACTTCGTCCCCGTGACCACCACGCCGTGGAACCCGCCGGTCGGACTGGTGCTGGCCGTGCTGCTGCGCGGCCGCCCCTGGCTGGTGGCGGCAGTGGCCGTCGCAGTGGCGGCCTCGGACCTTATCAACGGCGTCGGGGCCTCGTTGTGGCCGGTGTTGGCCGACGTGGCGGCGATCACCGCCTGTTACTTCGCCGCCGCCCGGATCCTGGCCCGCTGGCGGGGCTTCGACGACCGCCTGGAACACCAGCGCGACGTATTCATCCTGCTGGGCGTGTCCGGCGCCGCCGCCATCGTGGTCAGCCTGGCCAGCGTCGGCGGCCTGGTCGCCGCCGGGGAGGTGGCCATCCATGACTTTCCCTCTGTCGCCACCCGCTACCTGATCGGCGACGCCATCGGACTGACGGTGGTCGCGCCGGTGCTGCTGGTGCACCGCCGCCTGCGACTGCCCCGGCCCAAGGTCCTGGTCGAGGGCATGCTGCAGGCCGCCGTCATCCTTGCGGCGCTGCTGTTCGTGTTCGGCTGGCGTGGCGGCCAGTCCATGGGCCTGTTCTACCTGCTGTTCCCGCCGCTGATCTGGGTGGCGGCGCGCCATGGCGTGCAAGGGGCGACACTGGCCAACCTGGCGGCCGAGACCGGGCTGGTCACCGCCTTCCAGACAGTGGTCCACGATCCCGGCCGCATCGTCGACTTCCAGGTGCGCATGCTGGTGCTGGCGGCGGCGACGCTGATCCTGGGGGCGACGGTCAGCGGCGCCCGGCGGGCCGAGGAGGCCCTGCGCCGCCGGCGCGACCAGATGGCGCAGGTGTCCCGGCTGTCGCTGGCCGGCGAGATGACGGCGGCGCTGGCCCACGACCTCAACCAGCCGCTGTTGGCCAACATTGCCTTCACCCGCGCCGCCCAGCGGCTGATCGGCGCCTCCTCTCCCGATCCGGCCAAGGCGTCGGCGGCCCTGGACAAGG
>JBLNBU010000139.1:0-43656 GCA_050260215.1 Actinomycetota bacterium | reverse complement strand
AAGGCCTCGACGGCGACGTCGCCATAGCGCGAGCACGGCTCGTGCGGGGGAGAAAGCGGCAGGACGAAATGGTTCATCCCGGCGGCGCGGTGCCGGGCCGAAACCAGGCACACGGCGACGCACGACCCCAGCACGGTGCTGATGCGGGTGGGGCGGTCGGCACAGTAGACGTCACCCGCGGTGAGGAACACCTGCGACGTCCCTGCGGGCTGGGAAGCGAAGGCCGACATGGGAATGATTCTAGCACTTCCGCCCAGCCGGTTGGATCCTTTCCTGGCGGAAACGGGTGCGACTTTCGCATGAATTGGCGGTGGCGCGACTGCTACGTAATGAACTACCATGCCTTCGGGGATGCAAAACCGCGCCAAAGGTATCGAGCGGGGTCCGATTGGGGGGACTCCGGCAGGAGAACTGCAGACATGGCTCTGATCGAGTGGAGCCCCAGGCTGAGCGTCGCCATCGTCGAGTTCGACGACGACCACAAGCGACTCATCGACCTGCTCAACGCCTTGTGGGAAGCCAACGAGAGGCGCGAAGGCCACAGCGTGCTCGACGGCATCTTCGCCGATCTGGCCGACTATTGCGTCACCCACTTCCGGCGCGAGGAGGAGCTGTTCGCCCGCTGGGGCTATCCCGGCGCCGAAAAGCACATCCAGGTCCACCGCCGCCTGACCGAGACCCTGGCGGACATCCATGCGCGCTTCCGCGCCGCCGCCTCGGACGCCATCGCCGACGAGGCCTTCGACTTCCTGCGCGAGTGGCTGGTCCGCCACATCATGGGCGACGACGTCCTTTACGCCAACTACTTCACCACGCTGGGCATGAAGAGCATCGGCGACCAGCCCAAGGTGGACGGCGCCCGTCCGACCCTGGCGCTGGCGACCGCCGCCATCGTCGCCTGCCTGCTGGGCTCGGGCGCCGCCCTGGTGGCCTGGCTGGCCCAGTCCGAGGCCTGGCGCGGCACGGCGGTGGCGGTGCTGCTGGCCTGCCTGCTGGGGCTTGCCGGCTTCGCCTGGCTGAGGGTGTCGGCGCCGTCGCGCTGGCTGTTCCAGACCATGCGCCGGCTGGCCATCGACGACGTTCGCCCCGGCGACGAGCACGCGCCGCCTTGCGCCGAGGAAATGCGCCAGTCGATCTTCTATGCCGGGGTGCTGCGCGGCCATATCGGCCAGCTGAAGGCGAAAAGCGAGGAGAGCGAGAAGATCCTGGCCAAGTCGGAAAAGGAGACCCGCGCCCTTTACCTGCAGATGGCCGACAAGCTGGAGGCCGAGATCACCGGCACGGTGGCCGAGGTCACCGACCGCTCGGTCACCTTGTGCTCGATCGCCGAGACCATGCGCGACCAGGCCACCTTCGTCGGCGACCAGAACCGCCAGGTGGCCGAGGCGGCGCGCACCGCCACCGGCCACGTCACCGCGGTGGCCACCGCCACCGGCGAGCTGCTGAGCACCATCCGCGAGATGGGCGACGAGGCCCAGCAGTCCAGCCAGATCGCCCGGGCCGCCACCGAGGAGGCCGAAAAGACCGGCCGCATCGTCGCCGGCCTGTCGGAAAGCTCGCTGCGCATCGGCGACGTGGTCAAGCTGATCAGCGCCATCGCCGGCCAGACCAACCTGCTGGCCTTGAACGCCACCATCGAAGCCGCCCGCGCCGGCGAGGCCGGCAAGGGCTTTGCCGTGGTGGCGGGCGAGGTCAAGAACCTCGCCAACCAGACCGCCAAGGCCACCGACGAGATCGCCTCGCAAATCGGCGCCATCCAGGGTGCCATCGGCGAGGCGGTCTCCGCCATCGCCAAGGTCAACGCGGTGATCCAGGAGATGAACGCCATCTCCGAGCGCATCGCCACCACCACCGTCCACCAGCACCAGGCCGCCGGCACCATTTCCGAGCGCGCCAACGAGGCCGCCCACGGCACCGACGCGGTCTCGGGCACCATCGCCAAGGTGTCCGAAACCGCCACCGAGGCCCAGCAGCTGGCCTCCATCGTCCACGACACGGTGGAATCGGTCTCGGCCCACATCCAGACCCTGCGCGACCACCTGGTGGTGACGCTGCGCACCTCGGTCGGCGGCAACCGGCGCCAGCAGCCGCGCCTGCAGACCGACATGGGTGCGGTGCTGTCGGCCAGCGGCCAGCGCTTCGAGGGCCGGGTCAAGGACCTGAGCCTGGGCGGCGCCATGATCGACGCCGACGGCGAGGACCTGGCCCCGGGCGAGCATGTGGAATTCTTCCTGGCCGGGCTGGACAGCCACTTCCCGGCCGAGATCGTGTCGATCTCGAAGAAGGGGGTGCACGTCAAGTTCGAGGTCGAGGGCGCCCAGGCCACGCGGCTGGCCGAACTGCTGTCCATGGTCGGCCTGACCCTGCCCAAGCCCAAGGCGGCGGCAGACGACATCGAGCTGTGGTGAGGCGTCCATGCGACCGTTCGTCCTCGAACTGAGCCGGCTGGGCACCGACCCCACATGGCAGGCGCGCCTCGAGATCCTCGAGCGCATGCGCAACCTGGTGCTGTTGATCCGCAAGGACGAGATCGTCTACGCCAACGCCGCCGCCGCCCGCTGGCTGGCCTTCCCCAAGCCCGAGGCCATGGTCGGCTGCCGGCTGGTCGAGCTGATGCATCACGACTACGTCGACATGGTCGGCCTGGGGCTGGACGCCCTGACGGAGGAAGCCGTCATTCCGCTGAAGCTGATCAAGGCCAACGGCGGCGAGATGGATGCCGAGATGTGGGTCGAGCGCCTGGAGATGCCCGGCCCGCCGGTCTACCTGATCGAGGCCCGCGACGTCACCGAGCACCTGCGTTCGGCCCGGGCGCTGCGCTCGCGCGAGCAGTGGCTGGAAGGCATCATCAACACCGTCGCCGACGGCATCGTCACCATCGACGACAAGGGCCTGATCCAGACCTTCAACTCGGCCGCCGAGCGCATCTTCCGCTTCAATGCCGACGAGGTCATGGGCCGCTCCATCCGCATGCTGATCCCCGACCCGGTGCCGGCGCGCGAGACCTCGGCCGACCTCGACCTGCACCGGCTGCTGCCTTCGGCTGCCGAGGTCACCGGCATGCGCAAGGACGGCCGCGAGGTCCCGCTCGAGATCGCCGTGCGCGAGATGGAGCAGGGCGGACAGGTCGCCTATACCAGCGTGGTCCGCGACATCACGCTGCGCAAGCGTGCCGAGGAACGCCTGCGCCACCTGGCCCACCACGACCCGCTGACCGGCCTGCCCAACCGCTTCCTGCTGGCCGACCGCCTGGATGCGGCCATCAACCGCGCCGTGCGCCACCACACCCCGCTGGCGGTGATCTACATCGACCTGGACCGCTTCAAGCCGGTCAACGACCAGTACGGCCACGCCGTCGGCGACAAGCTGCTGGTCCAGGTCGCCAACGACCTGGCCATGGCGGTGCGCAAGACCGACACCGTGGCCCGGGTCGGCGGCGACGAGTTCGTCGCCCTGCTGGAAGAGGTCGGCAGCCAGGACAAGGCCGAGGAACTGGCGGTCAAGCTGTTGGAAGTGCTCCGGCGCCACCGCTGCATCGGCGAGATCGACATCCGCGTCGCCGGCAGCCTGGGGGTGGCCATGTTCCCCGCCCACGGCACCACGGCCGAAGAGATTCTGGAAGCTTCGGACGCGTCGATGTACAAGGCGAAGAGGGCGGGTGCCGACTGCTATTGCTGCCACGGCGGCGAACCGGTGTTCGGACCCAGCCGCGACAGACCGGGATTGTGACCATGAGCAACGACCGCAGACTGTTCGACCGCCACGAGGGCAAGGGCCTGACCTGTACCATCGGTGACGTGACGGTCGAGGTGCTCGACCTGTCGCTGGGCGGCATCAAAATCCGCCGCCCGGTCGGCTTCTACCAGCGCGGCCAGAAGCTGGAGATGAGCCTGCGCTCGGCCGATCCCGACGAGGCGCCCACCCCCGCCCGCGGCCTGGTCCGCGCGCTCAGCACCGATTGGATCGCGGTGCAGTTCGGCTGGCCGACGGTGGCGCTGATGCGCTTCATCTGCCTGCATGTGGGCGACCTGATCGACGCCCCCACCCGCACCTTCCGCCGCCGCAAGGGCGGCAACATCCTGCCCTGAGGGCTGGCGGGGGCCTGACCCGAGGGTCGACGGCCACGTGGATGGCCGGGTCTGACCTGACCTTCACCCCTTCAGGTACGGCGCATAATCGTGGTCGGTGACGGCGATGTGCTGCAGCACCCACTCGGCGACGAACTCGAACACCTCTTCCGGGGTCACCGCGGCACGGTTGGCCAGCATCTCCTCGACATAGGCGATGATCATCTTGTGCTGGATGATGTGGGCCTTCAGCTCAGGATAGCCGACCTGCTGCAGCAGCATCTCCTCGTCGTGGAAATGGGTGCGGGTGTACTCGGCGACCTCGGCCAGGGCCGTCTCGATGGCGGCGCGGTCGCGGGTGCCGAACAGCGTGCGGGCATGGTTGGCCATCTCGACCAGCCGGCGATGCTGGCCGTCGATGTCCGGATGGCCCACCGAGAACCGCTCCGACCAGGCGATCGCATCATCCATAAAACACCCTCCGTTTGGCGTAAGACCTCCGTTATAGCGCAGTTTGCCGGCCTTGGGTGAACCGAACTGTGACGACGGGCGTTTGCCCCCGTGCGATGCAGTACCAGACCGCCGCGACCTTCGCCGTGCTGGCCGGGGTGATGGCCCTTTTGGTGTGGGACCGCCTGCGCTACGACGTGGTTGCCGCCGGCGGGCTGGTGGCCGCGGTGGTGGCCGGGGTGGTTCCCGCCAAGGACGCCTTCGCCGGCTTTTCCGACGACATCGTCATCATCGTCGCCTCGGCCCTGGTGGTCAGCGCCGCCATCGAGCGCTCGGGCGTGGTCGACCTGCTGGTCGCCCGCATCGCCAGGCACCTGGACACCACCACCCGCCAGGTGGCCGTGCTGGGCGGCCTCGTGGCTATGCTGTCGGCGGTGATGAAGAACATCGGCGCGCTGGCGATCTTCCTTCCCGTCGCCTTCCAGGTGGCGCGCAAGCACGGACTGCCGCCATCGAGGCTGTTGATGCCGCTGTCGTTTGCCTCGCTGCTGGGGGGCATCGTCACCATGGTCGGCACCAGCCCCAACATCATCGTCTCGCGCCTGCGCGCCGAGATGCTGGGGCAGCCCTTCGGCATGTTCAGCTTCACCCCGTTGGGCCTGGCGCTGTCGGCGCTGGGAGTGGCGTTCCTGACGGTGGGCTGGCGGCTGTTGCCGGGCGGGCGGGGCGGCGGCGACGACAAGCCGTTCGCGGTCGAGGACTACACCTTCGAGTTCGTGCTGCCCGTGGGCTCGCCCTTCGTCGACAAGACCGTCGACGCCTTCGAGGAAGCCGGCGACGGGGAGGTGGCAGTGGCCGCCATCATCCGCGAGGGCCGGCGCTACACCCCTGCCGGCCACTGGTGGCTGTTCGCCGGCGACACCCTGGTGCTGCGCTGCGACGCCACCGAGATCAAGCGCCTGGTGGTGCTGGCCAAGCTGGAGGTGCCGGGCGCGGGCAAGCTGCCCGCCGCCACCATCGGCGGCGAGACGCCGGCCATCGTCGAGACGGTGGTGACCGAGGGCTCGGCCCTGATCGGCGAGACCGCCCAGTCGCTGCGCCTGCGCGACCAGTTCGGCCTGAACCTGGTGGCCCTGTCGCGCCGCGGCCGGCCGATCCGCAGCCGCATCCGCCAGACCCGCATCCGCAAGGGCGACCTGGCGGTGCTGCAGGGCCATCCCGACGACCTGGCCATCCTGGGCATCCTGGGCTGCCTGCCTCTGGCCGAGCGCAACATCGTGCTGACCCGGCCGGGCCGGGCCTGGCTGCCGGTAGGCATCGTGTTGGTGGCCATGGTGGTGGCCGGCAGCGGCACAGCACCGGTGGCCATGGCATTTTTCGGGGCGGCGGTGGCCATGGTGCTGACCGGCTCGCTGAAGCTGACCGAGGCCTACGAGCGCATCGAGTGGCCCATCCTGGTGCTGCTGGCCTGCCTGATCCCGGTCAGCGACGCCTTGCAGAAAACCGGCGGCACCGAGTTGATCGCAGCCTGGATGCAGGGCTGGATCACCGGCCTGCCGCCCCTGGCCGCGGTGGCCGCCGTGCTGGTGATGGCCATGGCGGTCACGCCGTTCCTCAACAACGCCGCCACCGTGCTGGTGCTGGGCCCCATCGTCGCCACCCTGGCCCAGCACCTGCGGGCCAACCCCGACCCGTTCCTGATGGCGGTGGCGGTGGGCGCGGCCTGCGACTTCCTCACCCCCATCGGCCACCAGTGCAACACCCTGGTGATGGGGCCGGGCGGCTATCGCTTTTCCGACTACTGGCGGCTGGGGCTGCCGCTGTCGCTGATGGTGGCGGTGGTCGCCCCGCCCATCATCGTGGCATTGTGGCCGCCGTGAGCGTTACGGAGGGGCGGATGGAACGGGTGGCGCTGGTGACGGGGGCAGCCCAAGGCATCGGCCGGGCAGTGGCCGAGCGGCTGGGCGCCGACGGGTTCAAGGTGGTGACCGTCGACCGCCATGGCCCGGCCGAGGTGATCGCCGACCTGTCCGATCCCGCGACCATTGCGCCGCTGGTGGCCGGGCTCGGGCGCCTGGACCTGCTGGTCAACAACGCCGGCATTTCCGAATTCCGCCCGTTGGATGCCGAAACCCTGGCCCACTGGAACGCGGTCATCGCCACCAACCTGACCGCGCCCTTCCTGCTGGCCCAGGCGGCGGCAGGGATTCTGGCGGCGGCGCCGGGCGGGGGCGTGGTGGTCAACATCGCCTCGACCCGCGCGCTGATGAGCGAGGCCGGCACCGAGGCCTATTCGGCGTCGAAGGGCGGGCTGGTCGCCCTGACCCACGCGCTTGCCATGAGTCTCGGGCCCAAGGTGCGGGTCAACTGCATCAGCCCCGGCTGGATCGACACCACCGGCGCGACCTTGCGGGCCGAAGATCACGCCCAACACCCCGCCGGCCGGGTCGGCACGCCCGCCGACGTCGCCGCGCTGGTGTCGTGGCTGGCCGGCCCCGAAGCCGGCTTCATGACCGGCGCCAACCTGGTGCTGGACGGCGGCATGACCCGCAAGATGATCTACGCGCAATAGCGCCCTACCGCCGCCGTTCAGCCCCGCGCAGCTCGGCGACCAGCTGGCCGCAGGGTGGGTCCTGCTGACTGCCCGGCGACAGGAAGGGGACGATGGCCGCCAGCGGGGTCAGCAGGGCCCCCAGCGCCGCCGCCGCGGCGCCGCGCAGCACCTCGCGCCCGGCCTCGACGCGGACCCGCGGATGCGTCCACGCCCCGTCGACGGCGATGGGGGCGCGGGCCGAGAACACGCTGGGATGCTTGGGATGGCCCTCGAGCTTCAGGTCCATGGTCTCGGCGCCCAGGTCGACGGTTCCGTCGGCGGTGATGGTGCTTTCATCGGTGTCGAGCAGCAGCAGCGACGGCGTCGCCGTGCCGTGCGCCAGCCGCAGGTCGGCGACCAGGCAGCGCACCGCCACCGGCTCGTCCTTGGTCACCGCGATGCCCAGCGCGTTGCCGATGTCCAGTTCGGCCAGTTCCTGGACCAGGGCGCTGACCGAGCCGTCGGCCATGGTCAGCACCAGGCGCCCGTCGCCGCCGCCCAGCACCTGGGCGGTCGAGCGGCCCCTGCCCGCCACCTGGATGCGCCCGTCCATGATCCCCGACATCTTGCCGGCGAACCGGGTGCCGGCGAAGAACTGGCCGAAGTCGACCCGGGACAGGCGCAGGTCCAGCCTGGCGGCCGGGACGTCGCGCCGCCCGTCCAGCTCGATCCGGCCCGAGAATTCGCCCTGCTTCAGGGTGAACGACAACGGATCGAGCACCAGCAGCCCGCCGTCCAGCCCCAGCGCCGCATCCAGGCGCTTCAGCGGCATGTCGCGGCCCTCGATGTGGCGGCCGGTGAAGCGCACCTCCATGTCCATGGCGCGCAGCCGGTCCAGCTGCAAGGGCCGGTCGGGCAGCACCCGGCTGGACTTGGGCTTGGGCCCGCCGCCGCCGATGAAGCCGGCCAGGTCGCGCAGGTCGAGGCGGTCCGAGACCAGGTCGGCGCGCAGGAACGGGCGCACCCCGCCGGTGCGCACCGACAAGGACCCGGCCAGGTCGCTGGAGCCGACTCGGCCCGAGAACCCGTCCAGCGCCCACTGGTCGCCCGCATGGGTCAGTTGGCCGGCCAGCGCATAGGGCGGCGTGCGCGGCGTCGGGATGCCGATGATGGGAAACAGCGCCGCCAGGTCCGGGCCTTCCAGTCCCAGGCGCAGGTTGACCCCGGACAGCTTCAGCGGATCGTCCAGCGTGCCCTCGATGCGGCCGTGGGTCTGGCCGACCGTCATCTCCAGGCGCAGCGGATAGGGCTGGTCGCCCTCCTTGAGCGCCAGCAGGGCGCCGCCCTCGGCCTCCAGGCGGAACGGCTGGCCCTGGATGGTCCCGGTGCCGGCGAGCGTCACCTTGCCGTGGGCGGGGTCGCCGGCCACCGCGGTGGCCACGCGGCTGGACAGGTCGATGCCCTTGGCCGGATCACGGTAGGTCAGGGCGCCGTCGTCGATGGACAGGCGCTCGATCAGCGGAACCTGGTGGCGGTTGGACGGCATCACCGGGGCGATGGCCGCGGCGGCCTGGGGGTTCTGGCTGAAGTCCCAGTTGGCCTTGCCGTCGGCCGATTTTTCCAGCAGCAGCCGTGGCCGGGACAGCACCAGCGACGGCAGCACCACGCGGCCGCGCAGCAGTTCCAGCAGGTCGATGTCCAGGTCGACGGCGTCGATCTCGGCCAGATGGGGGCCGCTGCCCCAAGGCGCGTTGTCGATGACGATGCGGCCCAGATGCAGGTGCGTCACCCGGCGCAGGCGCAGGCCGACGGTGCCGACGCTGACCTTGCGGTGGAGGACGTCTCCAGCCCGGCCGGCGACCTCGGCCCCCCAGTCCCAGCGCGACACGACGACCACGGCGACGGCGACCAGCAGCGCCAGCGCGGCGCCGATCCACAGGAGGATGCGCCCCGCTGCACGCGCCATGGCGGCGTCCTTTCGTCGTTAGACCGATGAAACAGGCGGGCCGGTCGGCTGTTCCCCAAGGAGGGGCAAGACGAGGAGGACCCGATCATGGACAATCGCGATTGGATCGCCTTTGCCGGCGGCGCCTCGGTGGGGCTGGTGGCCGGGCACCTGCTGCCGCCGCTGCTGGCCCAGGCGGCGGTGCTGCTGGGCGGCAACCCCGACCCCTTCGACCTGCTGGCCGACGACCATCGCCACTTCCTCGACCTGCTCAGGCAGATGGAGGGCGCCCGCGGCAGCGGCCTGGCGTTCCGCACCCAGCTGTTCCTGCGCCTGAAGCGCAGCCTGGCCGCCCATTCCATGGCCGAGGAGGACGTGATCTATCCGCTGCTGGCCGAGGAGGCCGGGGCACACGCGGCGGCCGAGCGGCTGTACGCCGAGCACGGTGCCATCAAGACCCACCTTTACGCCCTGGAACGGCTGCTGGGCGACGACGTCGCCTGGGCGGAACGGGCTTCGGCGCTGAAGCGCCTGGTCGCCGACCACGCGCGGCGCGAGGAGGAGGTCGAGTTCCCCCGCCTGCGCCACCGCCTGGACGAGGATGCCTTCGCCCGCCTGGCCCGCCACGTCAGACGCGAAAAAGCGATGGTGGTCTGACCGGTCAGTCGGCCCGCGGCAGGGTGAAGTGGAAGACGCTGCCCTCGCCCGGCACCGAGTCCAGCCAGATCTGGCCGCCGTGGTGCTTGACGATGCGCCGGCAGATGGCCAGCCCGATGCCGGTGCCGTCATAGCGTTCCCGCGTGTGCAGGCGCTGGAAGATGTGGAAGATCTTGTCGAAGTACTGCGGCCCGATGCCGATGCCGTTGTCGGCCACCGACACTTGCCAATTGCCCCCCTCGGCCCGGCACGACACCGCCACCACCGGCGGCCGGTCGGCGTGGCGGTATTTCAGGGCGTTGCCGATCAGGTTCTGCAGCAGGCGGACCAACTCGCCGCGCGCGCCCTGGACCACGGGCAGCCCGGTGGCCACGACCAAGTTGCCCCGGCTTTCGGCCAGCACCGCCGACAGGTTGAGCCGCGCCGTCTCGACCACCTCGGCCAGGGGCACGGGGGCGAAGGGCTCGCTCATCCGCCCGACCCGCGAGAATTCCAGCAGGTCGAGCACCATGCGGTCCAGGCGCTGGGCGCCTTCGCGCGCAAACCCGATGAACTCGTGCGCTTCCTCGTCCAGGGACTGGCCGTAGCGGCGCTCGAGCATGGCCACGTAGCCGCTGACCATGCGCAACGGCTCGCGCAGGTCGTGAGAAGCCACATAGGCGAACTGCTCGAGATCGGCATTGGATTGGGCCAGTTGCTCGTTGCGTTCGCGCAAGGCCTGTTCGGCCGCGACCCGCTGGCTGATGTCGCGGGTGATGCCGAACACGCCGATGGGGCGGCCGTCCTCGCCGGGAATCGGGCCCTTGGTGGTCAACAGCGCCATGGCCCCGCCGGCGGTTGTCACCCGTTCCTCGAAGGTGCGCACCGAGCCGCTGTCCAGGATGGTGCGGTCCTCGGCCATGATCTGCTCGGCCTCGGCAGGCGGGAACAGGTCGCGGTCGTCGCGACCGATGACCTCGTCGGCGGAGCGCCCGACCATGCGCAGCGCCTGGCGGTTCATCAGCAGGTAGCGCCCGGCCGCGTCCTTGGCGAAGATGGCGTCGGTCGAGGTCTCGGCAATGGTGGACAGCAGGTTGGCCGCCTTCAGCTTCTCGGCGTGCTCGCGCTGGGCCTCGGCCGCCATGGCCTGGGCGTCGCGGACCAGGCCGCGGACCAGCCGGTACAGCACCGCGGTGGTCAGGGCCACGAAGGCCCAGCCCTTGACGGTACCGGCGATCACCATCTGTTTCGAGGTAAGCCCGATGGCGCCGATGGCCGCGTCCGACCAGGCGATCCACGCGCAGCCCAGGGCGGCGTAGATGGCGGCAATGCGGGCCGGCGCCCCCATCACGGTCGCGCGGGCCGATCCCGGAACCTTCGCGGATGCGTCCCTGGTCGGGTTGAACTCGACGGACATGCGGGGCCCAACTATTCGGCGATGCACACGTGCCGAGTCACTGTAAGCCCAAAAGCGCCCAGGTGATACCACGAAAAAATCCGCCGCGGGCCGGATCGGCTCCCTCAAGAGTTGCCGGGAGTGGCAACCTGTGGTTAATCGCGGGCCGATATGGCAAATGTGCGTGGTTTTAAAAGGTGCATTACATATGCGGTCTAATTAATATTTATATAAGCTTATCTTTACACTTCATTGCATCTTCTCACGTCGCAATCGTAACATCCAAGGCCGAGACTTGTGCTGTTCGACTTGGAGTGCCCGCCCATGGGCAATTGGCTGACTGCAGACGGATTTTCCCCTCACGGCTTCTGTCTGACCTGGGATCCGGTGCTGCTGACTGCGCATGCCGGCTCGGACGCGGTTATGGGGCTCAGCTACATGGGCTGCGGCGTGCTCATCGGCTGGTTCGGCCACAAGCGTCCGGACATGGCGCCCGGCGTGCTGTTCTGGTCGCTGTCCCTGGTGTTCACCCTGTGCGGGCTGGTGCACCTGTCCAACATCGCCACCCTGTGGATGGCCGCCTACCAGCCGCAGGCGGTGCTGAAGACGGTGACGGCGGTGTGCTCGGGGGCCTGCATGTCGGTGCTGGCGCTGCTGGCGCCGCGGGCACTGTCGATCCCCAGCGTCGCCCAGCTGCGCGAGCTCAACGACCGCCTGATCCGCGAGCGCAGCGACCACGACCACACCTCGCGGCGCCTGGCGCGCCTGGCCGCGGCGGTCGAGCAGAACCCCAACATCTTCATCGTCACCGACCGCCAGGGCACCATCGACTACGTCAACCGCGCCTTCGAGGTGGTCACCGGCTATGACCGCGGCGACGTCATGGGCCACAACGCGTCCATGCTTGCGGCCGGCACGACGCCGCGCTGGGTGTACGAGAACCTGTGGCATTCGGTCCACGGGCAGCGCGAATGGCGCGGCGAGCTGATGGACCGCCGGCGCGACGGCAGCGAGTTCTGGGTGGCCTCGTCCATTGCGCCGGTGCACGACCACAGCGGCGAGGTGGACGGCTTCGTCGCCATCCAGCAGGACATCTCGGACCGCAAGGCGGCCGAGGAGGAGATGGTGGTGGCCAAGCGCCAGGCCGAGATCGCCAACAAGGCCAAGTCCGAGCTGCTGGCCAACATGAGCCACGAGCTGCGCACCCCCCTGAACGCCATCATCGGCTTTTCCGAGATCATGATGGCCCGGCTGTTCGGGCCGCTGGGCGCGCCCAAGTACGACGAATACGCCGCCGACATCCAGGCATCGGCGCGGCACCTGCTCGACATCATCAATGACGTGCTCGACGTCTCGGCCATCGAGGCGGGCAAGCTGACCCTGTTCGAGGAGCGCGTTCCCCTGGGCCAAATGGTCGACGCGGCGGTGCGCATGGTGGCCGAGCGGGCCGAGCGCCAGCAGCTGCGCCTGGCGGTCGAACTTTTGCCCGAGGTCGACGTGGCGGTCGACCAGCGGCGCTTCAAGCAGGTGCTGATCAACCTGTTGACCAACGCGGTCAAGTTCACGCCGCCGGGGGGCACGGTGTCGGTTGCGGCCACCGTCGCCGGCGACCGCACCCTGTCGCTGGTGGTGACCGACACCGGCATCGGCATGGACGAGGAAGGCATCGCCATGGCGCTGCAGGTGTTCGGCCAGGTCGACGGCTCGATCCAGCGCCGCCAACAGGGCACCGGCCTGGGCCTGCCCATCTGCATCGGGATCATGGAGCGCCACGGCGGCGCCCTGCGCCTGGCCTCGGCCAAGGGCGTCGGCACCACCGTCACCGCCACCCTGCCGCCGGTCCGCGTGTTCCTGCCGTCTAGGGCCGCACCCCCAGCAGCAGCGGGCTGAGGCACAGCAGGAAGGCGGCGAGGCTGACCACCAGGCGCCAGAAGGCGGCATCGGCGATGCGGTCCATGTCGGGTTCGGGCATGGCCGGCACCCTGGCCCGGGAATGTGGCGCCAATAAGGGCTATGGCTGGCGGCGCAGCAGCACCGTTTCGGGGTCCTCGGCCTCGGCCGGGCTTTCGTGGGCGAGGTGGTCGCGCAAGGCCACCATGTCGACGGCATTCTCCCAGCGCGCCACCACCACGGTGGCGACGCCGTTGCCGACCAGGTTGGTCAGCGCGCGGGCCTCGGACATGAAGCGGTCGACGCCCAGGATCAGGGCGATGCTGGCCACCGGGATGCTGCCCACCGACGACAGCGTTGCCGCCAGCACGATGAAGCCGCTGCCGGTCACCCCCGCCGCCCCCTTCGAGGTCAACAGCAGCACCGCCAGGATGCCCAGTTGGTGGCCGAGCGTCAGCGGCGTGTTGGTGGCCTGGGCCAGGAACAGCGCCGCCATGGTCAGGTAGATGCAGGTGCCGTCCAGGTTGAACGAGTACCCCGCCGGCACCGTCAGCCCCACCACCGAGCGGTCGCAGCCCAGGATCTCCATCTTGGCCATCAGCCGAGGCAGCGCAGCCTCGGAGGACGAGGTGCCGAGCACGATCAGCAGCTCTTCCTTGATGTAGCGGATGAAGCGGAAGATGTTGAACCCTGCCGACCAGGCGATCAGCCCCAGGACCAGGAAGACGAAGATCAGGCAGGTGGCGTAGACCGCGGCCATCAGCTTGGCCAGCGACAACAGGCTGGCGATGCCGTACTTGCCGATGGTGAAGGCCATGGCGCCGAACGCGCCCAGCGGCGCCGCCCGCATGACCAGCCCGACCACCTTGAAGAAGGCCTGGCCGGCCTGGTCGATCACCTCGAACACCCGCTGGCCGCGCTCGCCCAGGGCGAACAGGCCGAAGCCGAACAGCACGGCGATGAACAGCACCTGCAGGATCTCGCCCTCGGCAAAGGCGCCGACCACGGTGGCGGGCACGATGTTCATCACATAGTCGACCACCCCCTGTTCCTTGGCTTTGCTGGCAAAGGCGGCCACCGCCTTGGTGTCGATGGCGGCGGGGTCGACGTTCATCCCCGCGCCGGGCTTGAGCAGGTTGACCACCACCAGCCCCACCACCAGGGCCAGGGTGGTGACCACCTCGAAATAGACCAGGGCCTTGAGACCCACCCGCCCCACCTTCTTCATGCTTTCCATGCCGGCGATGCCGCCCACCACGGTGCAGAAGATGATGGGCGCGATCAGCATCTTGATCGCCTTGATGAACAGGTCGCCCAGGGGCTTCATCTGCACGCCCGTCTGGGGAAACAGCCAGCCCACCGCCACCCCCAGCACGATGGCGACCAGGACCTGGAAATAGAGGTGGTGGACGATGCCCCGCCGCGGCACCGACGGGACCGCGCCCTCCGCCTTGCCCGCCATGGCACTCCTCCCTTCGGCCCAACCCGTCTTCCCGATGTAGCGCCCCCCGGCGCGGCCGACCATTGCGCCGAAGCGGGAGGACATGACACCGCGCAGGCGATCAAGAGGGCGGGAGACACCAGCGTTGATCAGCCATTGGGAAAAAGTGACCGCGATGAGAAGGCCGACAACCGCACCGACCCAGGTCACGGTGATCGTGGGATCCCGCCCGACCTGCGATTGATTGACCCCCAACCTTTGTATATACTACCTAGGTTGTACGTGTTTTTCCGGAGGCGCAAGAACTTAAGCCACCGCCAAAGCCCAGAAGCAGTTTCGGCAGTAGTGGGGAGTTCCGCAAGCATCGCCACGGCCAGGCGCCAAGCACGGTCACCATTTCCAGGATAACGTCATTGATACGCGGGGAGGGGTGCTCCATGAAGCTTGTTGCGGCCGTCCGTTGGGCCACCCTCGCTGTAGCCTGGGCATTGCCAGGCTTCATGCCCGTTCCGGCAGCAGCCGACGCGACCGGCGCCGCACCCGCAGCAGCCGCCAAATTCAATGAGATTCCGCCGACGCCCGACCTGCTGGATCAAGTGCGCAACGGCGGCTTCGTTCTTTATATGCGCCATGGGCGGACCGACAGCACAAAGCCGGATCGCTATCCGTCAGTCGATCTGAACGACTGCTCAACCCAGCGTCCGCTGACGCCCGACGGAGTGGCAATGGCGGCGGAGGTGGGCCAGGCTATCCGCAAGGCGGGGATTCCCTTGGGTGAGATCCGCATCAGCCCGTTGTGTCGCGTCAAGGATACCGTCGCGGCCGGCTTCCCGAACCAACCATACATTATCGACAATTTTCTTATTTACACGGCCAACCTCACCGATGATGAGAAGGTCCCGATTCTGGCCAACACCCGCCGGCAGCTGTCCGAACCCGTTGAAGTGGGCCGCAATCGCCTGCTGATCGCCCATGCTCCCAACCTAATGGACCTGATGGGCTATTTTCCGGCTGAAGGCACCCTGGTGATTTTCCGCCCCAAGGGCGCCGGCGCCTTCGATTACCTGGGCAGCATTCCGCCTAGCCTATGGCCCAGCCTGCTGCGGTAGACGGTCATGCGGCTTTTTCGCCCAAGCAGATCTCCTTACCTGCGCATCATTCTCGTGCCGGGAGTGATGTTGACCTTGTTGGTCGGGGCGTTGGTCGCGACGATCCTGCGAGATATTCACCACGACTACGAGACAGGGAGCGCTGTTCAGGCTAGCGAGATCAAGCGGATTGCCACCGCCACCCACATCAACCAGGAAGCCGCAGCGATCCAGCGCGTGGTTGGGACGACTCTGGAGCGAGCAGCCGCGGGCCAGTTGGATGAAGGCGACACGTATCGTATTCATGTAGAAGTGGTGAACCGTTTGGCGGCTCTGAAGCGCCAGTTGCCTGCGCTCAGAAATACCGATGGCACCGATGCCGAAGAGCGTGAAGCTCACATCGATTTTGACGCCTATCGCAACTATATCATCACTGCAACCGACCTCGCGGCGATCAACCCGTCGCAGGCCGCACGCTATTCCTATCAGGCAGCCAATAATTACGTCGCTCTTTCAGAACATACACATGCCGTCGCAGAAAGCGTTGCTCTAAGCGCCATCCGCCGCAGCAACGCCCAGGCGGAAGAATTTGGCGGCACCGCCACTTTAACTTTGATTAGCGGGGGCGGGATAATCGGTTGCCTGATCTTGTTGTGGTTCTTGGCTACACGGCGGCTGGTACACCATCTAAGCAGCCTGGCCACCACTTTAGAGGACTTGGCGGCCGGGCAAGTTGACCCCCCGTCGCTGCCCGAAGTCGTCTCGTTGGCCTCACGCCCCCACAACGTACTCACTAGCTTGGCGGCAGCCGTAGTGGCATTTCGCGACGAAATAATCAACCGCCAGAAAGCCGAAGAGGATTTACGAGAGAAGAACATTGCCCTTGAACATTCAAATTCCGAGCTGGAGTCTTTTGCCTGGGTAGCCTCGCATGACCTGCGCGAGCCCCTGCGCAACATCACCACATTCACCACGGTGCTTGCCAGACGGCTGGATGGCAAGCTCGAACCAGATGATGAAGACTATCTGCGCATCGTTAGCGACGCGGCGACACGTATGAACGCCCTGGTGCTTGACCTGCTGGAGTTCTCCCGCGTGGGCCGAAGCCAATGCCCCATGGAGGCGGTACCCCTGACCCAGGCATTTGCGACTGCCCAAGAAGTTCTTCAGCTGGAAATTCGCGCCTGCCACGCCACCATCGAAATGCCCCCCAACCTCCCCACGGTACGTGGCAACGTGATCGAACTATCCAGGGTGTTTCTCAATCTTCTTGCCAATGCGCTGAAATATCGAAGCAACGCTCCCCCGACGATAGCGATTACCTGTACGAGAGACAGCGACGCCGTTTGGAGGTTGAACATCCAGGACAACGGGATCGGCATCGAGCCCGGTCGTGACTACGAGGAGCGCATATTTGGCCTCTTTCAGCGGCTGCATCAACGCGACGAATATGGCGGCGGCACGGGCATCGGGCTTCCCATCTGCCGAAAAATCATCACCCGGCATGGCGGAAGTATTTGGGCTGAATCGGATGGACCGGGCAAGGGAACGAAGTTCATCCTGACATTCCCCGCTCTTTTTGCCGACCGCCAGGAAGGCCTTGCCGCCTCCGAGGCCTTCGGTAACCAGAAACCCAGGATCGACGTCGGGCGAAGCAAGTAGCACCCAGCGGGGCAACGATATTGTCGTCGACGAGTGCACCAAGGTGAAGGCGGAAGCGCAGGTGCGCGAGGCCTGCCGGGGCGTTGCCGGAGCGACCTTTCGGGCAATGGAGGCGATTGCTGATCGCAGGTTTAACGGTTTATGTCAAATTCGCCTGAATTGCGCCATCATCGCGCCACTGCCGAAGCGGAGGATAAGTTGCTGTGAGCCCCCCAATGGGGCACAGGAGACTTCCCGTGAAGACCCGCGTCGTTGCCGCCGTAGCCTTGCTGAGTGCTGGCCTGAGTGGTTGCGTCATCGATCCCAGCATGCTGGGCGGCATGAATTTGAATTCGCCTGCCGAATACGCCTATCAACAACCCGGCTACGCTTATCAGCCGTCGACCGTCTACGTGTACCAGCAGCCGCCCCGGGCGGCCTATGGCCTGGGTTATAGCCGAGTGGACGTCTACGGTTCCGGCAGGCACTTCAGGGACCATGATGACGACGACCACCATCGTCATCATTGATCACGCACCGTCGCGATAGGGGGGGCCTACAACCAGCCCCCCAACTCCCGTCGCCAATTCCCAGCCGAGCCTCCCGGTTGGACCGAAATCACGTTGCTCGGGATGCGCAGCCCTTGAGGGCTATGGAGGTTTTGCCATGCCGGCCCATCTTCCGGTTGGGCTGGAGTCGGGATATTCTGCCGTCAATCCGGGGCCGATGGACCGCCGCTCTGGAAATGTCGGTTGAAGCGGACATGGGGGAAAGCGGGATGGGCATGACTATGAAGGCATTGGTCTGCGTCAGTCTTGCCGCCCTGGCTATAATGTACGCCTCCGTGCATGCTCACGCAGCGGAGCCCGCCAAAACTATCGACGTAATCCTGGGGAATGCCGATGCCCCGATTACCATCGTTTTGTTGGGATCGACAACCTGCGGGGCCTGCTCCGGCTTCCACAAGAACGTCATGCCGAAATTGAAGGCGGAATGGATCGATACCGGTCGGCCGGGTTAAAAGGAGATCTTAGGGCTATTGGCTTTTGAGGAAATCGGTAGTCATTGGCATGGACATCAATCGTCGCGGAATGCTGGCCCTGGGGCTCGGCATGGTATTGCGCCTTCCGGCTGCCGCCGAGCCAGTCACCCAGGGCAATGGCGTGCTCGACGCCTTGGCCCAGACCCCCTGGATCGCCGATGGCAAACCAAGCCGCCGCCATGTCTACGTGGTGTTCGCGCCCTGGTGCCCAGTCTGCAAGCTCCTATTCCAGCGGACCCGCGGGGCTCGCGACGGCGTCCAGCTCAGATGGGTTGCTGGCGGCAGCCGCGACGACAGGTCAATCAACCAGAATCTCAACGCCGTCAGCGCGCGGTCGCTCGACATGCTGACACGAATCTTTCTCCAGCCGGGCGCCGAGTTCGAAGACCTGCAAAAGAACACCCAGGCAGTGTTCAGCCTGATCCGCTCCGAGGGAACCATCAAGACGATCGCCCCTTTGGTCAACCTGACCGGCTACCCCACATTGATCTTCCCCGACCGCGGTGGCGGAATACAGGCAATTTCAGGCTTGCCGCGTGACCTGGACGCGCTCTTCGCGCTGGTCGGGTCGGCATGATTGGGGCAATGACGGAGCTGGACGAGCGCTCCGGAGTTCGATTGCCGTGATCTATGCCGAGGCATTGGCTTGGACCTATGCCATCGAGGTGCCCGTGGTCGTGGCCGCGGGGGCTCTCTGGGGCTGCGGCGTGCGGCGGAGCGCAGTGGCGGCAGTCCTGGCTTCGGGCGTGACCCACCCGGTTGCATGGTCCGTCGCCTTGGCCATGCCGATGGAGGCCTATTACCGCTGGGGCTGGCACATTATCGAGGCCACCGTATGCGCCGTCGAGGCGGTGGTCCTCGGGCGGTTCATGCGCCTGCCGGGAAAACGGAGTTGGCCGCTGTCTATCGTCGCTAACGGTCTGTCCGCCCTGGCCGGGCGGTATCTGTTCTGAGCTCCCGCCCGCTGCCCACCATCATCGGCCGGTGGAGCTGTACGGATTGCCGCTGTACGCCCCGATGCCCTGGCTACCCCGAAACGAGTCGAAAAGGGACGGCTGCGGCGAGGTCGGAAAGGCTTCCCCGCTACTGACCGCTGGCAGGGAATTCTGGAGGTCCCGGTACGCTTGGGCTCGATAGCGCGCCATTGCCTCTTCATCCGACTGAGGTTGGGACTGTGACTGATATTGGCCCGGATATTGGGACTGGTATTGGGCCGGGGCCGGAGCGGCCGTCACCCCCTGGGCGAGCAGCGCGAACAGGAAAACCTGCATCTTCTTCATGGCTGCACCTCGCGATCAACGGGCGATTTGTTTGCGTCCCAGAACCACATGGCCACCTCATTCCGTCAATGCCGGTCCCTTGACCTCGAAGGTGCCGACCATGACCGTGTCTCCGCGGCCGGACAGGCGCAGGACGATATCCTCGTCCTTCTGCTGGTCGGTACCGAATCTAGTGGAAAATTTCAGCATCACCGTCGTGTAGGGCGACAGTATTTGTTGGCGATGGCCATAGAAATTGACCCTCACCTCGTAAGTGCCCGGCTTCGCCTGCTTCAGCATGAACTCCTCGGGCCCGAGTCCGCCGGTGAAGTCCCGCGACATGTGCCCGCCCTGGTAGGTCAGGCGATTGCCGTAATAAGCCTTCTCGCCGTTGGGATCGGTGACCCACAGGTCCATGTCGGTGTTGTCGGCGTCCCAGCTCAGCACCGTCCGGATGTCCACCGGCAGGGTCCGCACCAGGCGGGGGTCGACCCGCGACAGGTCGCCCGTCTTGGTGCGGGCGGCCAGGGCGTTCAGCTCACCCAGCGAGATCAGGTCGACATCGGCGAAGCGGCCATCCCAGCGGTGGGAGGCGACGTGCCATAGGAAGTCGATGGCCTGCTGGACGTTGCCGGCAGCAGCGTTTGCAAGTCCCAGGTCGCGCCACGACTGTGGCTCGAATGGCGCCAGGTCGCGGACACGGGTCAGCACCGGCAGGGCAAGGGGGGCCTGCCCCGCCTGCTGCAGCCGGTAGGCCAGGATGCGTAGCAGCGAGCGGTTGCTCCACCCAAGTTCGGATACGTTGGACAGGATCCGCACGGCCAGGTCGGTCTGCCCGGCTTCAAAGAAGATGTCGGCGGCGTCGATGAAGAAGGCGGTGCTGTTGGCGTAGTCCGGCCGCACGGCCAGGTAGGCGGCGTAGCGCTGGTCGGCCGGAGCGTCCTTGATGCTGCGCAGGTAGGGTGCATTGGGCTCCCATTTCCGCAGGTGGATCTCGATCTCGGCGGGCTTGGCCGTGCTTGACGGGCCGGCGGGCGATGCCATTGCCGCCATCGGTCGAGGGGCCCCAGCCATGGCGGAGACCGCCGGGCCGCGATCCCCATCCGGCACAGGCTTCGGCTTCGGCTTTTCGCCCTTGGGGAAGTCGGCTTCCCACCACGCGGCCAGTTCGTTGAACCGCTGCACCAGATCCTCGACGTGATACTTGTCGGGCTCAGGGTTCAGCGGGTTGCGCCCGCGCCGGACCATGAACTCGGTGCGCATGTCGCGCCAGGGGGGCATCACGTCGTAGCGCAGGAAATCTTCCATCCGCTCCAGCGCCAGCAGCGAGGTCTCGTCGGACAGCACCCCGAAGGTCTCGCCCACCTTCAGGATCTCGGCGCGATTGCGGTTGGCGTCGCTCTGGAGGCTGGCGATCTTCAGTCCCGCCCAGCGCTTGGCGGCGAACTGGTCCGGCTGGTAATCGCCCGCGGACACCCTGATCCGCCGGCGAGTAGGCTTGCCGGCACCGTCGACGGTCTCCACCGTCACCGCGGCGGTCGAATGCTTGGCAACGATCCCGGCCAGGACCAGCCGGCCGCCTTCGGGGTGAATGGAGGCAGCCACCAGGTCCTCGACCCCGTCGCCACCCAAAGCGGCGAGATGGGGCCGAATGGTTGTCAAATCGGCCAGAGCCTGCTCGGACGACAGCACGGTGAGGTCGAGATACTGGCCGCCGGTCTTCTCGGCCAAGTGCCGCAGCCGGCCGGCGTCGGCCTGGACCGAGGCGTTCAGCACGAACAGCGTCACCGGAACACGTGGCGGCGCCGCTCCCCAATTGGCCAGCCCATCCGAGAACAGCAGGGCCACGGCGTTGTCTCCGGCGAATCCCTCCGGCACCGTCCAGGCGGCCGGGTTGGTGGCACCGTCGTAAGGCACGGACTCAAGCGCCTTGCGCAGCTCGGACCAGTCGCCACCCACAATGGCGAACCGCTTGGGCGCCTCTGCCTGGTCGCGGGCCACCACCAGCGTCACCTCGATGCGGCCCAGCTTGCCGAAATAGGCGTCGAGAAGGGCGAATTCACGGGCATGGTCGCGCCCGGCGCCCGACCCAGAAGCGTCCCAGACCAGCGCCACAGCGGCGGGAGCGGGGCGTGGCACCGTCGCGCCGGAAACCGGCACATCGGCGTAGAAGTAGTAGTTTCCTTCGAACAGGGCCCCGACGACGGTGTCGCCGCCGGGAGCTGTCCAGTCAATGCGCAAGGAGGAGCCGTCGCGGGGCTTGTCCAGCGGCAGGTAGCCGGCGAAATTGGCGCCCTGAGGCGAATTGCGCACGAAGCCGGTGCGCTTGTAGCCGGGGTCGAAGCGCAACGCCCCGGTGGGAATACCCGCGGTTTCGCCCGATACGGAGAGCACGGTGTCCTTCGCGCCCCGGATGTCAGCGAAGGTTGCGGCCGGGTCGAAATGGTTGATCCCCTTGGCGTCGGCGATGATGGGCTCGGCGGTCTCGATGGTGACCACCCGCTTGACCTTGGGCATCAGGGGGTAGACGCGCAGGGAGTAGATGTTCCCCTCCGCCTTCTCCATCAGGGCCGGGTCGGCAGTGGCGCGCTCGATCGCCTCGAACACCTGGGTGCCCTTGGCCTTGGGCACCGGCACCGCGCGCAAGGCCAAAGCTCCGGACACCGCCGGCGACAATTCGAAGCCGGTCACCGTCTGGCCCTCGCGCAGCGGAAAGCGCAGCTCGCCTTCAAGCGGGCGGGAATTGGGGTTTTCCAGGCAGATCTCGGTCCGGGTGGCCACGATGCGGGCATAGAACTGGGGCTTGATCCAGATGCCGCAGACCTCGATGGGTTCATCCGACCTGATGATCGAGCGGGGCGTCTGCGCCAAAGCCGGCTGCACCAGGGACATCAGGCAAAGCAAGGCGATGGTCAGCCATGTACGCATTGGCCCCCTCCCGTCCAGACCGTCTGGATCTTTGGTCGGTTTTAATTAAACCAGAGATACATCAGGCCGCCTAATCCAGACTGATCCGGATCGCCGCCGGCTTCACGATTTGCAGCAGGCCCTGGAACATCGACGTCACCTGCAGCGCCACGGTCGGCCCGCCGTCACTATCCACCTTGGTGACTTCGCCCGTGTCGTCATAGTCGACCCGGATGCGGCCCTTGCCGGCCAACGCGATGGTCCGCGGCTTGGTCCCCAGGCCGTAGGTGAAGTCGAGGCGGCGGCCCCGATCGATGATGGTGAGGATGCGGCCCCGGTCGTCGTTCCGAAGCGTTAGCCGGCGGCCATCGCTGTTGGCGGCCTTTGCCAGGTTGCCCCGCTCGTCATAGGCGTAAGTCGCCCAGGAGCGCTTGCCGGCCGACCGCCGCTCGACGCGGACGATTTTGCCCCATCGCCGATCATAGGCGACGTCGACGGTCTCCTCGTCGCTGTCCTTGTGGACCAGGCGGCCCAGCGGGTCGTAGCGGAAGCCTGCGCTGCGGCCGTTCTCGTCGCGGATAGCCGCCGGCTGGCCGGCATCGTTGAACTCGGTATCGAGGATCCGGCCGTCCATGCTGGTGATCTCGCGCCAGCGCGCATCGCGGCCCTGCGCGTCCTTGCGGTCCAGGCGCACCAGCCTGGTTACGGAGGTCCCATGCCCCTCGGGATCCTCGGTCATGGTGACGAGTTCCCGCCAGCCCTCACCCTGGTACCCCAGATAGCGTCTCAAGCCGCTGCCGTCACGAAGGGACGCGAGCAGGCCATCCCGGTAGCCGGCGGCCAGCCGGGAACCGTCGGGGCCGTCCTCGGAGACCAGGCGGCCGTCGACATCGTAACCGTAGCGGTATTCGGCGCCCTTGGCGTCGGTGGCGCGGACAAGCCGACCCTGCCGGTCGAACCCGTAGGACGCTTCGTGGCCGCGGCCGCCGCGGACCCGCTCCAGGCGGCCGTCGCCGCCATGGACGAAGGCGAGCGAATCGCCGAGATTGTCCCGCACCGACGCTAGATGCCCGGCCGAATAGTTGAGGGTAATCCAGTTGCCGTTGGCGTCGGCGATGCGCACCAGCCGCCCGTCGTTCAGGAAGGTCTCGGTCTTGCCGCCGCCAACCTGACGTTCGTAGCCAAGCGGCGCCCGCTTGATCTGCTGGACGCCGCAGCCGGTCGACCGCCATGTTCCGGCCTTGCCCGCGACCGGGAGGAACCGGGTGGAGCAGCCGCACCCGGTCTCGTGCACCACGAGGCTGCCGTCGGGCTCCGCAACCAGGCGGGTCTCGTAGCGACTGCCCCAGCCGGGGCCAAACAGGCCGACATGGTCCGACGCCGAGGAATATGTGCGCTCCACGGCCAGTTCGAGCCCGCCCTCGTAGCCGAAATCGATGGTGGACAGGCGAAGGGTGCGGTCGTGCACCGACGTCTCGGCCCGCACCGCCGGCACACCGAGGGAAAGCGTCAACAGGGCAAGGCCGGCGATCAGGGCGGATTTCATGACCGGCACCTCGAAGGGAGCTGCGAACCGAAACGATCCTGGATGGCCTTTATGTCAACAATCGGGCTCATTGTCACAAGCCGCGCAGCACCTTGGGTTAAGGCGTCCGGTGCAGATTTCCTCTTGGCAAATTCAACGTGAACAAGGTGGCAGGTCTTCACTTCTGCTCGTGTGATGGACCGGCGCAGCCGCCCCCGGTCAGAGCGAGGATGATCAGCGGGATCTCCACCCAGACGTGAAGCGACGCCGCGATGCCGTAAAGCGCCCGCGCCTCGGCGAAGCCGCCGAGGAACCGGACCAGGCTGAACAATCCCGCCGCCCCGCACAGGGCGGCGAAGATCGTCGCCGGCGGCCATGGCACCAGACCCCGCGCCCCGACATCGCATCGCCGCAGAAGCGCGGGCAGGACCAGGATGACTGCCAGGTAATGAGCCCCCTGGGCGACGACCGACGCGGTGAAGAGGTCGACCGCCCACGGCGCATCCAGGAAAGGGGGCGGGACATAGACGAACATGGTCTTCGCCAGGGGACCGGCCCCAAGCGGATCCAGACCAGCCCCCAGCCCCAGCGCGCCTTGCAGCATTTCGCGCGGCCATCCGGTGGCCACCAGCAGCGGCAAGCCGAGAAAGATCAGGCTTGCCCACCCCAACACCCTGCCGCGCCAGGCCGGCGGCGCCACCTGCCCCAGAAAGACCAGGGGCGTCAGGTTGTGGAGGATGGAGACGGTGATGGCGGTGGGATAGGGGGCCAGCGCGGTGGCTCCACCCAGGCCGGCCGCCACCAGCAGCGCCAAGCCCGTCCGGCCGGCCGAACCGCCCCGGCAAGCTAGCAGTGCCAGCACCGCCCCGCCGCCGAGTTCGACCGGCAACCCCGTGTTCGGGGCGACGAGATGGAAGACGACCCCGGTACGGGCGGCGACGGTCAGGGCCAGCACGATCAGCAGCGACACCAGCAGGTGACGCTCGAGGCGCCGCCCGAAGCGCCGGTCGACGTAGCGGAGTTCGCTCAGGACATGCGGCAGACCGAACACGGCAAGAGCGAGGCTGTAGGTCGCCAACGGCTCGACGATCGCCAGACCGGCGAAGCACAGCATCGCCGCGACGGTGCCGATGGCGGAATGCCGTATATGACGGTCCAGGATCACCAGAGACACTCTGGTTTTCTAATCCAGGAGCCGTTGCAGCCAGCCTGGCGGCGATGACGGCCCCACCTCGATCACGGTCGGGTTTTCCGGCAGGCAGATCAGAACGGTCCTGGTCTTGATCTGCCGTCCCCGGGAATAGTAAGTGGCGCGCTCTTCCTTTTCGCCGCAGCGGCCTGGAAAACTAAGAATGGATCCGGCCACCGACATCTCGGCTGCGCAAGGATCGCCGGCGGCCTTGCCGTCACAGAACCGGTCGGGAACGGTCGCGGCTTGGTCGCAGGTGAGCTTTTCAGCCCGGACATCGGCGGCGGCTTCGGAGTGGGGGTTCCGGCGCGCCATGTCGCAGACTTCATCCGCCCCCTTGTAGCCGCGGTCCGGCAGATTGCGAAGCACCTCCCTGCGATCTCCGAAGATGCATAGCGAGTCGATGGTCCGTTGCTTGTCGTCAGCCCGTGTCTGGCACGTGCCCACGCCACCGCCCTCGAACGGATTGCCGGGAACGGCACACGCGCTGCCGACCTTCTTGTTGGCGCAAAACTGATCGGCCCGGTCATAGGCCTGGGGATCATTCTTCATTCTCTCCTGCAACTCGTAATGCACCGGTGGCAGGAGATCGGCCCAGGCCAGCGACGGCACACAGCAACACAACAGCAGAACCACCTTGTTCATCGCATCCCCCCGACCTGTCTCTCCGCACTCCGGTCTCGACCTGCCAGCCTGACGCGCCGTGGCACCGACTTCCATCAAAATGTCTCAATTGGAAGCGACGTTGTTTTCAATTACCTTCTACCCTGGAGGTGCGCGGTGGCCCGTAAACTTCTTGCCACGTCATTCAAGCGGGAAACCGATTACGGTCCGCCCCCATGAGCTTCGTTGGCAGCCACGTCCGCCCGGTCTCTCCCCACGGCACCATCGAATTTCCGGCGGAATGGCTGCCGGCCGAGGGCTGGTTCTGCGCCTTCGTCGCCCCCCGCTCCCGCCCGGTCGCCATCGCGTTGCATTCGGCCGCCATGGACGACGCCCTGCGCGAAGGCCTGCTGCTTGCCAATCGCCACACCGGCCTGGCGATGGCCCCAACCAGGCTCGAGGTCGCCGACCGCCATCTGCTAATCCCCGCCGAAATGCGGGATCGTGCATCCCTGGGAACCATGGCGGTGCTGGTGGGGATGGGGGGGCACGTCCTGATCTATGGGTATATCGGCAACGAGAATGTCCACGTCCTGCCGCCGGCGGTGCAGCGGCAATAATGGGGAAGCGAGCATGCGACCACTTCATCGACGGGCCGTCCTGCTGCGAATTGCCGGCGCATTGGCCGCCGCGTTGGCGGCGGGACAGTCGTTCGCCGACCCGCCGCCCGCCCTCGGCAGCGTCGTCTTCGCCCCCGGGACGCACAGCCTGAGCACCGAGGCGAAGGCGGAGTTAAACAAGCTCGTCGCCTGGCTCAAGGCCAATCCCGACCGCAAGGTCAGGCTGGCAGGCCATTCCGACGACCCCGGCTCTGACGAATACAACCTGGCGATCGGCGAGAGGCGGGCAAGCAGCGTGAAGGCCTACCTGGTAGCCTGCGGCATCGCCGCATCCCGCCTCACCACGGTCTCCTATGGCCGGTTTCGCTCGCAACCGGGGGCCGGGACGCGGAATGCGCGGGTCGACCTGGTGATCGAGGACTAGGGTGGAAGACAAATGACTCAGCACGGATTGACCACGGCGATCAACAAGATCCTGCGCGACGAATCCCGATACGCGACAGGCTTGGAGAAAGGCGGCGATTTCGGCCGCGCCAAGCTGGCCCGGGCGGCCATCGAGGAAATCCGCCGCGCCCAACGGCAAGCTGCCGCCACGGCCGACGAAGCCTCCTTCGCCACGGCATTGCGCGACGCCCTGCTTGAACGACGCGCCGAGTACAATGAAGACTGGGACGACCCGAGTGGCGTCGGCACCTCGACCTTCGCCCGCGTCCTGGACCTGGTTTAGAGGGGGGCCGATGATCATCTGGTTGCGCCGGATCGCCCCCCTGCTCGCCTTCGGCCTGGCGGGTTGCGTCCCTTTCGTTCTCGACAGCGCCACCACGAATTTCGCCGCCAGCGAATACAGCTATCCGGTCCCTGCGGCCGATGGATGATTGATAAGCCCCACACAGAATTCTGAGCCGCGCCTCGCAGCCCCAGATCAGCATAACCCCTTGAAAATATTGGTGCCCCAGGCCGGACTCGAACCAGCACGCCGTTGCCGGCAACAGATTTTGAGTTGGCAGAGAATGGCGGATTTCTGCGGGTATTCTGACTTGCCGCCCCAAGATGGGGCTTAGCCGGCCCACTTGGCCGACCGAGAAGTCAGAACGAATTTCGCCCGGCGGTCACCACATGGCTGTTGACAATGGCGGGATTTATGTTCTATATATGTTCGCAACAACGCCAGTCTTGCGCCCGGAGCCTCCCGCTTCCGGGCGTTTTGCTTTTCCACCCTCCTCCTCCCCGCGCACGTCCGGCCGACCACGGCCGGCGGGCGTTGCCGCGCGCCCGGAGGACGCCGGAGGACTGCCATGCTCGAAGACAGCTTCCAATCCCTGTTCACCGACGAGCCCGACAAGGATTTCGTCCCCGCCCCCGGCTACGACGGCGGTTCGTGGCGCATCAAGACCTCCACCCTGCTGGAGGACCAGGCCGACGACCGTTTCTCCGCCTTCCAGAAGGCCTGGCGCGACGGCGCCGGCAACGACCAACTGTTCGGCGACGACCCGTTCACCCTGCACGGGTCGGTTGGCCGCTCGGGTGCCGACAACCACCGCCCGGACGTCGCCAAGACCGAGACCTTCCTGGGCCAGGCCGGCTACTACCGGCCGACAGCCGACGGCCCCAGCGGCTATCACAACACCGACCTCGACAAGGCCATCCGCGACTTCCAGCGGGACAACGGCCTGGCCGTCGACGGTGTGCTTGAGCCCGGTGGGCCGACCATCGCGGCGCTGAAGAACATGGTGGGCCAGAACGGCAATTTCGTGCAGCCGGATAAGACGCCGCTTTCGCCGGTCAAGCCCTCCCCGGTGCTGTACGCGCAGGCGGGATCGGACACCCGGACCGACGCCGGCCCGGAGGACCCGGCCGATCAGCAGCAGGCCCAGGCCGCACCGGCCGCGGCGCGTTTGCTGCAATGGGGCATTCCCGCCGCCATCGCTGGCGGACAGGCCGCCCGTAATCTGCTGGACGAGTGGTGGAACAAGCCCGCGAACCCGCCGCCGAGTGAGCAGACGCCGCCGCAGCCCCAGCAGCCCGGGATACAGCCGCCGGAGAAGGTGCCGGCAGGTCCGGCGCCAGCCTCGCCACCGGTGAAAGCCGCGCCGAATTTGGAGAACCCCTTCCCCGAGGACATTCTTCGCACCGAACTGAACCGACCGGTGGAGAACAGCCGCGGGACGCCGATGACCCAGCACGGTAACGACATCGCCATCCGGGAATGCCTCGACGTCATCAAGGCCGAATACCCCGAACTCGGCGAACGAATCCAACACGTTGGCGGCGGCACGGAGGGTGGAAATGGAGGAAAGAACGTCAAGGAGGAAGTCCGCAACAACATCGATACCGACAAATGGCTCGGCGGCAGCCGCGCCGACATCACGTTGCAATTTGGCGATGGCGAAAAGGACCGCTATCGTATCAACACCACCAGCATGCGAAAGGACGGCACCATGACCGGCCGCGAAGAGGCCAGCTTCAATAACCTGCTGCGCAACATCGGCTCGGATCTCGCCACCACGCTGCCGAAGCTCCGTCCGGGCATGGACGAGGCCGAGTATGCCGCCATGGCACGAAGGGTCTGTCGCGACGTGGTCGGGGCAAGATGGAGTGATCATTTGGAGAAGGCCGGCAAGATCTCGCGATCCCCGCGTCCGCCCCGCGGCTTGGAGTAAGGGACATGGTCGTGCCGGTGGCATTCCGCAGTCGTCATGCCTGTCTGTCGCCGGCCGACCTGAAGGCCTTCGCCGCCATCTTGGTGGAGGCCTTCCCCACCGCCCGCTACTATGTGGACCCTGGCTATGTCGCTTGCCGCGGTGCCGAACCGCCACCGGTCGCCACCGCGCTGCACTTGCTTGAACTCAACGCCTACAAGCGATGGATGCATTTCGACGAGGATTGGGTGCCACAATGGCAAAAGGACCCGTACGATGGGCATTGGGTACTGTGCCCGGAGCGACTTCCCTATGTGCTCTTCATGGGAACTCCCAAGATTTGGCCCTCTGAGCGGGATTGCCCCGAGCGCATCCAATCGATTCAGATCGACGTCAGCTGCCGGCCCCATCGCAAGGAGGACTTCGCCATTGCCCGGCGGCTGTTCTATCTGCTGGGCAAGGTCGCCACCAACCGCAAGCAGCTCTATGTCGGCTACCCCGACTATGAAGTGCGCACCGTGTTCGAGAAGGGCAGCACCCATTGGCTCGGCTTTGACGCCATCCGCTGGGCGCGCGAAGACCCCAAACGGCTGCTGGCCATGCACACCTCCGGCAGGGGGGGAATTCGGCCGATGGATGAGTGATAAGCCCCACACAGAATTCTGAGCCGCGCTTCGCAGCCCCAGATCAGCATAACCCATTGAAAAAGTGGTGCCCCAGGCCGGACTCGAACCAGCACGCCGTTGCCGGCAACAGATTTTGAGTCTGCCGCGTCTACCATTCCGCCACTGGGGCACCGTGGGATGGTGGCGGGATGATAGCGGGTGCGGGGGCGGGGTCAACGGGTTTCGGGTTGGGGCCGTGTATTAGATAACTATCATACTAAAGAGGCGTTGCCTCAATGGGCATTTGAGGTGCACCTTTATGGCGCCGTCCCCATCGGAGCCCACCGCCCATGCCTCGCCGCTTCGTCCACCGTCATCATCCGCCGGCCTGCCTGCCCTGCTGGCTGAAGGCCGGAGTGGGGGCCGGTGCGGCATTCTTCGTCATGTACCTGCTGGGCGACGCCACCGGGGCCAGCATGCTGGTGGCGCCCATGGGGGCGTCGGCGGTGCTGATCTTCGGCATTCCCGAAAGCCCCATGGCGCAGCCGGCCCACGTCATCGGCGGCCACCTGGTGGCGGCGCTGGTGGCCTTGGCGGCCGACCACCTGCTGCCCGGCGGGCCGCTGACCCTTGCCGCGACGGTGGGCGGTGTGATTGCCCTGGTGGGAATCCTGCGGCTGACCCACCCGCCGGCCGGTGCGACGGCGATGGTGGTCATGATGATTCATCCTGGCTGGGAATTCGCCCTGATGCCGGTGACGGCGGGCGCGGTCACCCTGGTGGTGGCGGCGGTGCTGGTCCACAAGCTGCCGCCGCGGACGCACACCTACCCCTTGCCGGTCGGCGAGGGGGCGTCCGGCTAAGGACCTACGGCGGCGCCCGCAGGCAGGCGCCGCCGGGAGCCCTATTCGTCGCCGTCGCGGCCCGACAGGGCCTTGGCCAGCTCGTAGATGCGCCGGCGCACGTCGATGTCCTCGATGCTGTAGTAGTTGCGCACCAGCTCAAGGGTCTCGCGGCGCAGGGCCGGGTCGGGCTCGGCGGCGATGGGTTCAGCCATCAGCGGCTCGCGAACCATGCGCACCGGGCTTTGCTCCGCCACCTGGGCCGACATGTCGTCGAAGAAAAACGACACTGGCACATCCAGCGCACGTGACAGATCGAACAGACGCGAGCAGCTGATGCGGTTGGCGCCGCGCTCGTATTTCTGCACCTGCTGGAAGGTCAGGCCGATCATCTCGCCCAGCTTTTCCTGGCTGAGGCCGAGCAATGTGCGCCGCAGGCGCATGCGATTGCCGACGTGGACGTCGATCGGGTTCGGCGCGCCTGCCGGGGTACGGCCACGATTCGCCTTCTTGCGGACCATTTAACGCCTCTTACTTGGGATTGGCTAAGCTCATGTTTGCGCCTTGTGGTAGCGCAGTGCAAGAGAAATGCATTGCAACTCAGCCGGATGATACTTTTGGCGGATTGTATCTTGAAGATTGTAGCGCCGCGACCAGCTGCACCCGTTGTTGCCGAACGCCACCCCCTTGCAGCCGGCACATGAATAATCGACAGGCGGCGCCTTGGTTCGTGAAAAAGCAATTGAAATGGAAAATCGCCGCACGATAGTCTCGTCCCAGAGGTGCCATTCAGCGGTCGCGAGGGGGGGCCTGATTGCACATCGGTGCTTACATAGAAGCCACCAACGAAGCCGCGACGCCTGAAGAATTATTCCACCTTTACGCGCAGGCGGCGGCGCAGTTCGGCTATGACCGCATCGTCTACAGCGCCCTGGCGACGCCCGCCGGCCTGGAAAGGGATTCGGTCGCCATCTTGCGCAACTACCCCGACGACTGGGTCGAATACTATGCGGCCAACGCATACACCCTGATCGACCCGGTACGCGGCCAGGGGTTGCGGTCCAGCGCCCCGTTCCTGTGGACCGACCTCAACCGCGGCCGCCTAAGCCCGCTCGAACGCCGCGTCATGGACGAGGGCCGCGAGGCCGGACTGAAGGACGGCATCGGCATCGCCTTCCACGGCCCCGGCACGGTGATGGGGGGCGGCCTGGCCAGCAGCAACGGCGGCACCGACGGCCGCCACGTACTCAGCCACGTCAACCTGCTGTCGGTGCAGTTCCACACCGCCTACCAGGCGCTGACCGCCGCCGGCCTGCAGCCTGAGGTGAAGCTGACCGCGCGCGAGCGCGAGATCCTGTCCTGGTGTTCGAAGGGCAAGAGCAACTGGGCAATCGGCGAGATCCTGAAGATCTCCGAGCACGGCGTCGACTTCCACCTGCGCAACATCCTCAAGAAGCTGAACGCGGACTCGCGCATCACCGCGGTGGTCAAGGCCCTCAGGCTCGGCCTGATCCAGCCCTGACGAAATATATCCATATTTTTCCATGACTTAGGCCAACCCTACGTGGGTACGTAGGCTGTCACGCGCCGCGGATGGGTGCATCCCTTGGACAACGAATTCCAAGGGAGACACCCTCCATGATCGACTGCGTGACGATCGCCAATGCGCACCTCTTCGGCAACGCGTTGGCCTCCATGTACCGGCTCCGCTACAAGGTGTTCATCAAGCAGGAGCGCTGGAGTGTCCCGACCTGGCGGGACATGGAATACGACCAGTACGACACGCCGGCCGCCCATTACCTGGTGTGGCGCGACAGCCGCGGCGAGGTCCGCGGCATGTCCCGGCTGTCGCCCACCGACCGTCCCTACATGCTCAAGGACATCTGGCCCGACATGGTGACGGCCGGGCCGCTGCCCGCCTCGCCGGTCGTGTGGGAAGGCACCCGCTTCGCCGTCGACGCCGACCTACCGGTGGCCATGCGCCGGCGCGTCATCGCCGAGCTGGTGGCCGCCTATGCCGAGTTCGGCCTGGCCATGGGGCTCGAGCACTTCATCGGCATCATGCCGCCGGCGGTGTGGCGGGTGGTGTTCAAGAGCAACGGCTGGAACCCCGAATTCCTGGGCGACCCCTACCTGATCGACGGCAACCGCATCCTGCCCGGCCGCATCGCGGTGACGCCCGAGGCCGCCGAGGCCGTGCGCCGCGCCACCGGCCTGGCCGGCCCGGTGCTGCGCCTGTTCGACGACGTCGCCGCAGCCGCCTGAATGGGTGCCGACGCCGATACCCGGACCGCCCAGGCGTTGCTGCCTGGGCTGGTCTACCTGGCCGACGAGGCCAAGGCCGCGGGCCTGTCCACCGTCAGCCTCATCCTTGCCGGCGCCGTCAAGGCGATAACCAACTGGATCGAAAGTGAATCCACCGATGGCCACCATTCTTCCGTTCAAGCTGAACCCGATCGCGCAGCCCGGCCCGCAGGCCCCGGAGCAGAAGGTGAAGACCGCCACGACCATTCAAGAGATCGTCAGCTATCTGCTTGGCCAGGCCGAGGCGGCCGGGCTGTCTACCACCGCCCACGCGCTCGCGTTGGCCGCGCACTGCGCCGGCAAGGAGCTGCGGGCCGCTGAGGCAGCGGCCGAGTAGGTCGAAAGGGGGCGCCGGCCTTGGCGGCGCCCTACTCGATCCACTCGCCCTTGTAGACGCCCCATATCTCGTCACGGCGCAGCCAGCCCTGCGTCTGGCTGACCTCGACGCGGCAAAAGTCGCGATTGCGGGGGCACTGCAGCAGCCGGCCCAGCACGCCGGGCTCGACGATGGCCACCGGCTCGGCCGAATCGGCGTCGCTGGTGCGCAAGGGCCGCGGGCTGCCGATGACCACCATCATGCGCCGGCCCGACAGCATGCTTTGCAGCACCCAGCCTTCGCTGCCCTGCCAGTCGCGGATCTTGCGCCAGCCCTCGAACTCGGCGATCACCTCGACCGGCAGGTCCTTGCGCGAATAGATCCATTCGATGGGATAGCGCACGCCGGGGCCGGTGCGCAGGTTGACCTCGTCCGATCGCAAGGAGACGAAGCGGGGCAGCGGCAAGCCGCTGCCTTCGGCCGCCGACGCGGGTGCCGCCGCGGCCAGGAGCACCGCTCCGGCCAGCGCGGGCAGAACCCTGCGCAACCAATCCGTCATCCCCTGGCCTGCCCTGAATGCGTTTCCCCCAGGAACCCATTATAGGCGCCGGCCCGCCCGGCCGGCAAGTCGGCCCCCCGGCCACTGCCTCTCGGCGGGGCGGACACAGTTCTCCTAGACAAGACCCGTGGGTCTTGATAGGTCGTGAACCCCCGGGGTCCCGCAAAGGGAGATGGAGGAAAAATGGCGCACAAGAAGCCCCTCGTCATCGTCACGCGCAAGCTGCCCGACGTCATCGAGACGCGGATGATGGAACTGTTCGAGACCCGCCTCAACGTCGAGGACCGGCCGCTCGGCAAGGCCGAACTGATCGATGCGGTGCGAGAGGCGGACGTTTTGGTGCCCACCATCACCGACCGCATCGACGCCGGCGTGTTGTCGCAGGCCGGCGCCAACCTCAAGCTGATCGCCAATTTCGGCACCGGCGTCGACCACATCGACCTGGCCACGGCGCGCTCGCGCGGGATCACCGTGACCAATACGCCGGGCGTGCTGACCGAGGACACCGCCGACATGACCATGGCGCTGATCCTGGCGGTGCCGCGGCGCCTGGCCGAGGGCGAGCGCCTGATGCGCTCGGGCAGCTGGCAGGGCTGGACGCCGACCTTCATGCTGGGCCACCGCATCTGGGGCAAGCGGCTGGGCATCATCGGCATGGGCCGCATCGGCCAGGCGGTGGCGCGCCGCGCCAAGGCGTTCGGCATGTCCATCCACTACCACAACCGCAAGCGGGTCCACCCCGACATCGAGTCGGAGCTCGAGGCGACCTACTGGGAAAGCCTGGACCAGATGCTGGCGCGCATGGACGTCATCACCGTCCATTGCCCGCACACCCCTGCCACCTTCCACCTGCTGTCGGCGCGCCACCTGCAGCAGATGCAGCCGCACGCCTTCCTGATCAACACCGCCCGCGGCGAGGTGGTCGACGAGAACGCCCTGGCCCGCATGCTGAGCCGCGGCGAACTGGCCGGAGCCGGGCTCGACGTGTTCGAGCACGAGCCGGCGGTCAACCCCAAGCTGCTGGCGCTCAACAACGTGGTGCTGCTGCCCCATCTGGGCTCGGCCACCATCGAGGGCCGCGTCGACATGGGCGAGAAGGTGCTGATCAACATCAAGACCTTCACCGACGGCCACAACCCGCCCGACCGCGTGCTGGCCAGCATGCTGTAGCCCGCCGACCCAGGTCCCCGCGAAAGCGGGGACCGTGCGGGCGGTCAGTCCCCCCAGCGTTTCGCCGCAGCGTCGTCGCTGGCGCGCGCCTCGACCCAGTGGTCGCCGGCCTCGGTGTGCTCGACCTTCCAGAACGGCGCCCTGGTCTTCAGCCAGTCGATGAGGAAATGGCACGACTCGAACGCCGCCTCGCGGTGGGCCGAGGCGGTGGCGACCAGGACAATGCGCTCGCCCGGGGCCAGGCGGCCGTGGCGATGGATGACCAGGCAGTCGGAAATGGGCCAGCGCCGGCGCGCCTCGGCCTCGATGGCCTCGAGCTGGCGCTCGGTCATGCCGGGATAGTGTTCCAGGGTCATGCCGCGCACCAGGCCGGGGGCGTGTTCCTCGCCCAGGGTGTCGCGCACCAGGCCCACGAACACGCACACCCCGCCGACGGCGCCGTTGCCGGCGAAGAAGCCGGCCAGTTCGACCGCCGGATCGAAGTCCTCGGCCTGCACCCGGATCATGGCGTCAGCCCCCGGTGACCGGCGGGAAGAAGGCGACCTCGTCGCCGGGCTTCACCGCCCCGTCCAAGCCCACATAGTCCTGGTTGACGGCGACGCGTACCACCGAAAGATCGGCGAAGGCGCCGGCATGGCCAGGCGAGCGGGTCTTCAGCCAGTCGACCAGTGCGGCGACGGTGGCAACGGAAGCCGGCGGGTCGACCTCCTCCTCGCCGGTTCCCACCTTGGCGCGCAGCCAGGCGAAATACAGCACCTTCATTGGAAGGCCTCCGCGAAGGGGATGAAGTCGACCGCGTCGCCGGCGGCGACGTCGCCCTTGGCTTCCGGCACGTCGATCAGCCCGTCGGCCCACACCATCGAGCTCAGCACGCCCGAGCCGTCGGTGGGGAATTTCTCGGCGACCAGGCGGCCGTCCTGCACCATGACGCGGGCGCGCGGGAACTCGCGCCGGCCGGGCTTGTGGCGGAAGGCGAAGGCGGCCTGGACCGGGTAGCGGCGCAAGGCGGTCGTGGTGGCGCCCATCAGCCGCAGCACCACCGGCCGGGCCAGTAGCACGAAGGTCACCATCACCGCCACCGGGTTGCCGGGCAGGCCGATGAAGGGGGTGCCGCGCACCTCGCCCAGGGCGACCGGCTTGCCCGGCTTGATGGCCAGGCGCCAGAAATGCAGCGATCCGTCGCCCTCGACCGCAGCCTTGACGTGGTCCTCCTCGCCCTCGGACACGCCGCCCGAGGTGATCATGAGGTCATGGCCGGCGGCCGCCTCGGCCAGGGCGGCGCGGATGGCGTCCAGCCGGTCGGGCAGAATGCCGAGGTCGGTAACCTGGGCGCCCAGCGCGCGCAGCAGCCCGGCGGCGGTGGTCCGGTTGGTGTCGAAGATGCAGCCGGGCGGCAGTTCGGTGCCCGGCTCGCGGATCTCGTCGCCGGTCGAGAACACCGCCACCTTCAGCGGCCGGTAGGCCAACACCTCGGTGCGCCCCACCGCGGCGGCCAAGCCCAGTTCCTGCGGCCTCAGGCGGGTTCCACGGGCCAGCACGGCGGCGCCGCGGGCCACGTCCTCGCCCGCCTGGCGCACATGGCTGCCCTTGGCCAGGGTGGCCGGCAGGGCGACGGCGTCGCCCTCGGCCCGGCAGTCTTCCTGCATGGCGACGGTGTCGGCGCCTTGGGGCATGGGCGCCCCGGTGAAGATGCGCACCGCAGTGCCGGCGGGCAGCGGCCCGGCCAGCGGGTGGCCGGCGGCGACCCGGCCCGACACCGGCAACGGCGAGGCCCCCAGGTCGGCATGGCGAAACGCCCAGCCGTCCATGGCGGCGTTGTCGTGGGGCGGCACGTCGACTCCCGACACCACGTCCTCGGCCAGGATGCGGCCGAGAGCCAAAGCCAGGGGGACCGTTTCGGTGCCCACCGCCGGGGCCAGCCTGGGCTCCAGCAGGGCCAAGGCCTCGTCGACCGACAGCAGACGAGCTTCGGCCTGGAACCGGCTCATTCCCGATGCTCCAGCTTGGTGTGCTTGAGCACCAGCCGGCCGATGGCCTCGACGTCGTCGAGGTCGAGCACGGGAACCGGGCAATCGGGGAGCGGGCCGTCGCTTGCCACCGCCACCACCCGCTTGTCGCCGGGATAGAGCGGGTCGCGGCCGGTGGAGGCGCGGACCACCTCGATGCGGTCGTGGGCCCAGGTGCGGAAGCCCTCGACCAGCACCAGGTCGACCGGGGTCATGCGCGCCAGCAACTGGTCCATGGTGTATTCGGGATGGTCGCGGTATTCGTGCATCAGCGCCCAGCGCCGCGCCGAGGCGACCATGACCTCGCGGGCGCCGGCCATGCGGTGCTCGTACGAATCCTTGCCGGGCTGGTCGACGTCGAAGCGTTCGTGCGCCTGCTTGACCGTCGAAACCGAAATGCCGATCTGGCGCAGCCAGGGCAGCAGGCGAACCATCAGGGTGGTCTTGCCCGAACCCGAGCGGCCGGTGATGCCGAACACCCGCATGGCCGTCAGCCGGCGCGGTGGGGGGTGGCGCCGGTCTTTTCGGGGGCCGGGGCGGACTGGGCGCGGATGTGGCGGATGCCCGACTGCAGATAGTCCCAGCCGGTGATCAGCGTCAGCACGGCGGCCACCCACAGCCCGACCTCGCCCAGCAGGCGGGGGTGGAGCACTTCCGGGCCGGCGTCGCCGACCAGCAGCACCGGGATGGCGACCATCTGGATGCCGGTCTTCCACTTGGCCAGGCGCGATACCGGCATGCCGACGCGCACCTCGGCCAGGAACTCGCGCAGGCCCGAGACCAGGATCTCGCGCAGCACGATGACCAGCGCCGGCAGGTAGGACACCGGGTCCAGCCGGTCGAAGGCGGCCAGCATGAACAGCACCCCGGCCACCAGCAGCTTGTCGGCGATGGGGTCGAGGAAGCGGCCCAGGGCCGAGACCTGGTTGCGGCTGCGGGCGAAATAGCCGTCGAAATAGTCGGTGACCGCCGCGGCGGTGAACAGGCCGCACGCCGTCCACCGGGCCTCGGGCCCGGCCACGTAGAAGGTGGCGATCACCAGCGGGATCACCACGATACGCGACAGCGTCAGCAGGTTGGGAAGACTGGTCACCATGGCCCTGGTCCGAACGGCGGAAAGCGATATTAGCCGCCGGGATGGAAGTGGTCATAGATTTTTTTGGCCATGGTCCGGCTGATACCCTCGACCGCCTCGAGGTCGGCCAGTCCTGCCTCGGAAACGGCCCGCGCCGAGCCGAAATGGTGCAACAGCGCCTTCTTGCGCCTGGCCCCGATGCCCGGCACCTCGTCCAGGCTCGATTGCGACAGGCCCTTGGCGCGGCGCGCCCGGTGGGTGCCGATCGCGAAGCGGTGCACCTCGTCGCGCAGGCGCTGCAGGAAATACAGCACCGGATCGTTGTGGGGCAGCATGAACGGCTCGCGCTCGGGCAGGAAGAAGTGCTCGCGCCCGGCATTGCGGTCGGGGCCCTTGGCGATGCCCACCACCGCCACGTCGTCGATGCCCAGTTCGGCGAACACCTCGCAGGCCACCTTCAGCTGGCCGGCACCGCCGTCGACCAGCACCAGGTCGGGCCAGCCGCCGCGGTCGCGGTCGGGATCCTCCTTCTGGGCGCGGCGGAAGCGCCGGGTCAGCACCTCGCGCATCATGGCGTAGTCGTCGCCGGGGGTAAGCTCGGTGCCCTTGATGTTGAACTTGCGATAGGCGTTCTTCACCAGCCCCTCGGGGCCGGCGACGATCATGGCGCCGACCGCGTCCGAGCCCTGGATGTGGCTGTTGTCGTAGACCTCGATGCGCTCAGGCGCGCCGTCCAGGCCGAACAGCTGGGCAACGCCGTCCAAGAGCTTGCGCTGGGCGCCGCTTTCGGCCATGCGCCGGCCCAGGGCCTCGCGGGCGTTGTCGAAGGCGTGCTCGACCAGCCGCCTGCGGTCGCCGCGCTTCGGCGCAGACAGGGTGACCTTGCGCCCGGCCTTCTCGGACAGGGCGGCGGCGACGATCTCGGGCTCGGCCGGCTCCTGGGACAGCAGGATCTCGCGCGGCGGGGTTTTGTCGGCATAGAACTGGCCGAGGAAGGCGGCCATCACCTCGCCGGCATCCTGCTGCTCGGCATGGACGGGGAAATAGGCGCGGTTGCCGTAGTTGCAGCCCGAGCGGAAGAAGAACACCTGCACGCAGGTCGCCCCGCCCGCCTGGTGAAGCGCGATCACGTCGGCCTCGTCGACGTCCTGGGGATTGATGTCCTGGTGGGCCTGGATGCGGGCCAGGGCCCGGATACGATCGCGGAACACCGCCGCCTGCTCGTAGTCCATCTCCTCGGCGGCCGCCTCCATGCGGGCGGCCAGCTCGCGCTGGATGCGCTGCGAGTGGCCCGTCAGGAAGGCGCGCGCCTGGGCGACCAGGCCCATGTAGTCGTCATGGCCGATGCGCTCGACACAAGGCGCCGAGCAGCGCTTGATCTGGTAGAGCAGGCAGGGCCGGGTGCGCGACGAGAACACCGAGTCCGAGCACGAGCGCAGCAGGAACGCCCGCTGCAGCGCCGCCAGCGTGTGGTTGACCGCGCCGGCCGAGGCAAAGGGGCCGAAATACTCGCCCTTGCGCGAGCGCGCCCCGCGATGCTTGAGCACCTGGGGCCAGTCGTGGTCGCCGGTGATCAGGATGTGCGGGAAGGTCTTGTCGTCGCGCAGCAAGATGTTGTAGCGCGGCGCCAGCTTCTTGATCAGGTTGCTTTCCAGCAGCAGCGCCTCGACCTCGGTGTGGGTGGTGATCACCTCCATCGATGCGGTCTCGGAGATCATGCGCTGGATGCGCAACGTCTGGCGCTCGGGCCGGGTATAGGCGACGACGCGCTTCTTCAGCGCCTTGGCCTTGCCCACGTACAGCACGTCGCCCTTGGCGTTCAGCATGCGGTAGACGCCGGGCGAAGCCGGCATGGTCGTCAGCTGCGCCTCGATCACGGCGACGCCACTGGCCAGGGGGGCTGGCTGGTCATCTGGACGAAGGTCGGTCATGGCCGTCCGGTCATTATGCTAACGTATGAGAACCCGCCCAAGGGCACATTTCCTCTTGCAAACCGGGATATCCACGAAACCTGTGGAAAACTCTGTTGGCAACTTCGGGGGTGCCGCCCTTACCCCTAGAGTCTCCAAGGACTCCACGTATTTGCACAAAAACTAAGCAACCCGACGATATCGTTGTTTTTCAATGGCTTAGCTATACCTGCACGTAAACCTCCTGTAAACAAACCGGCTTCGGGGTAGGACGCCGGCGGCCCGGCGGGACGGGCAAACTTCGAATCGTTCCTGTGCAAAACTCGCTAGAGCCGTTGATTCCCAGGGGATTCCCGGTCTACCGCCTTGGGGGGATGCACATCCGTCCAAAGAACGGGCAGCCCTACCCTCGTGCCTATTCCTCGGGAGGTGCCCGGTCGACCGCCCAGCCCAGGTGCTGACCTCCGTCCAGGGCGATCATCTGGCCGGTCACCGACGGGCAGGTCAACAGGTGGCGGACGGTCCGCGCGATCTCGTCGGGCGAGGTCGGCCGGCCCAGCGGAGTGGCCGCCGCCTGGGCGGCGAACTGCGCCGGCGTCTGGCGCACGCTGGGCAGCGCAGGGCCGGGCCCCACACCCACCACCCGGATACGCGGCGCCAGCGCCAAAGCCAGGGTCTGGGTCAGCGTCCACAGGCCGGCCTTGCTCAGCGTGTAGGTGGTGAAATGGGGATCCAGGTTCCAGACGCGCTGGTCCAGCATGTTGACGATGACGCCCTCGCCCCCGCCCGGCAGGCGGCGGGCGAAGTGCTGGGACAGCACGAAGGGGGCGCGCAGGTTGGCCTCCATGTGGCGGTCCCAGTCGGCCCGGGTGGCGCCAAGGGCGTCGTCGCGCTCGAAGGTCGAGGCGTTGTTGACCAGCACGCCCAAGGGCCCCACCAGCGCCTCGGCCCGCTCGACCAGGGTGGCGGTTTCGTCCTCGTGTGCCAGGTCCGCAGGCACTGCGGCGGCGCGCCCGCCAAAGGCCTGGATCTCGGCCACGACGGCCGCCGCCTCGGCGCCCGAGCGGGAATAGTGGACGGCCACCGTCAGGCCGGCACGGGCCAGCTCCAGCGCAATGGCCCGGCCGATACGCCGCGCCGCGCCGGTGACCAGCGCCGCCCGCGGCAGGGTGGGGGGAAGGAACGGATCGGACATGGGGCCCAGCATAGCCCATCTGCGGGCCGCAGGAAAACGCCCACCCCTAGCCTTCGGCCGGAACCGGGGCCGGGGCCGCCGCGGCCGGGCGGCGGGCGGGAACGACCTTGACCACCGGCTTGACCACCCGCTGGACCGGCACCCCTTCCAGGGCCTGCAGGAATTCGCCGGCATGGGCGGGACGGGCCTCGGGTTCGGGCGCGGTGCAGCGGCGCACCAGCTCGACCACCTGGGCCGGCAGGTCGCCGTCCAGCTCGGCGGGGCCGGCGGCGGCGTCGGGCAGCCGCCCGGTCAGCAGCCGGTAGGCCAGCACGCCCAGGGAATAGATGTCGGCGCGCGGGCCCACCGCGGTGGCGTTCTCGCGCTGCTCGGGCGCGGTATAGTCGGTGCTGCCGATCCAGAAGTCGGGCATGGGCAGGTTGCGCTCGGCCAGCTTGACCATGCTGAGGTCGCACAGCTTGACCGAGCCGCCCTCGGTGGCGGTCAGCAGGATGTTGGACGGCTTGATGGCGCGGTGGACCATGCCGCGCCGGTGCAGCGCCAGGGTCGCCGAGCCCAGCTGGCGCAGCAGGACCACGGCACGGGCCAGGGGCACGCGGCGCGGGCGGTCGCGCTCGGGGGCATCGACGGCCTTGGCGGGATCGCGGAAGTCCTTGCCGATTTCGTAGGCCAGGTGCGCCGCCTGGTAGGGCATGACGAAATAGGGCCGGCCGTCGTCGAGCTGGTCCATGGTCTTGACCGCGACGATGTAGGGGTGGTCGAACCCGGCCAGCACGCGCGCTTCGGCCAGGAAGCGGTTCTGCAGCAGGGCCGGGCTCAAGGGCCCGTCCTCGCCCACCCGCGGGCTGAACAGCTTGATGGCGACCGGCACCTGCAGGTCGGGGTCGTGGCACAGCAGGATGCGGGCATAGAAGCCGTGGTTCAGCACGGTCTTGTGCACCACGTATTTGCCACAACGGTCCATCTGGTTCCCCTCCCGCTTTCCCCTGGTCAGTCTATCATCGCCCCGGCGCGCCCGCCAGCCGGCCGGCCAACGCCGCCGCCGACGGCCGGTCGGCGGGGCTGGGCGCCATGGTATCGCGGACGAAGCCGTCCCACCACGGATCGAGCCCCGGCACCAGTTCGGACGGCAGCCGGAAGGCGCCCGCCGGCAGTCGGCCGGTCAGCAGCCGATAGGCCAGCACGCCGACCGAATAGACGTCGGCGCGGTCGCTGACGCGCGAGGCGTCGCGGCGCTGTTCGGGCGCGATGTAGTCGGGGGTGCCGATCCAGGTGCCGCCCTGCGAGTGCGAACCGCCCGGTACTTTCACGAAGCCGAAGTCGCACAGCTTGACGTCGCCGCCCTGGCGCTGGGTGAGCAGCAGGTTGGTCGGCTTGACGTCGCGGTGGACCACCCCCTCGAAATGGATGGCGGCCAGGGCGGCGCACAACTGGGCCAGCACCTGGCGCGCGCGCGCCGGCGCCAGGGCGCGCGGGCGCTCGCCCTCGGGCAGCCGGCCGGCGTCGTCCGGATCGGCGTCCCGGCCGATCTCGACGCGCAGGTTGGCCATGCACCACGGCATCGCCACCCACGGCCGGCCGTCGGCGAGAAAGCCCATGTCGTTGACGCGGATGATGTGGGGATGATCCAGGCGGGCCAGCAGGCGGGCCTCGGCGAGGAAGCGGCGGCGCCATTCGGCCTCGGGATAGGGCAACTCGGCGGCAATGCCCGGCTCGATGCCGAATACCTTCAGCGCCACCGGCACCCCCAGGGCCGCGTGGACGGCGTGAAACACCTGCGAGAACGAGCTGGTCACCACCAGCTTGTCGACGCGGTAGCACGGGATGGCGGGAAGGGCGGCGCTGGACATGTCGGCACGCAGTGTAGCCGGTCGGGCCGGAAAGGAAAGGAGCCTGCCCCGGGGGGCAGGCTCCGTCAGTGCTAGCGGCGCGACACGCCTACCACTTGATCTGCTCGACGTTCTGGAACGCGATGTGGTCGTCGTTGCCGTCGGCGTGGTGGATGGTGATGGTGCCGCTCTGGTCGTGGCCGACATTGGTGTGGCCGCTCGAGTCGGCGGTGGCCACCCAGTCGCTGTGGTTGTGGGTCTGGGCGTCGTGGCCGTCCATCTGCACCGTCACCGACACGTCGTTGCCCAGCAGGTGCAGGTCGATGGTGTCGGTCCAGTTGTTGCCCTGGCCGCCGTCGACGGTGTCGTGGCCGGTGCCGAAGTCGAACAGGAAGGTGTCCGAACCGTCGCCACCGTGGATGACGTCGTTGCCGGTGCCGGCCAGGATGCTCTCGCCCGCCGAACCGCCCTGGAACTCGCCGCCGGCCTGCTGGGTCATCTCGGTGACACCGACGCTGCCGACCGCGCCCTCCTGGCTGGTCACGGTGAAGTCCTGGTGGACCTCGCCGTTCTGGGTCATCGAGTCGAGCTGGTTGCCACTGATGGTGATGGCGCCGTCGCCGTCCGCGGTCCAGGTATTGCCGTTGGCGGTGACCGAGTCGCCGGCATGGAAGCCCGACAGCTGCAGCCCGCCGGCCTCGCCCTCGTTGCCGGTCAGGTCGACATGCATGGTCTGGGTGTGGGTGGTGACCGTGGTCTCGCCGCCCACCTGGACGTCGTACTGGTCGTGGCCGGTCAGCTTGTCCGAGCCGCCGACATGGACGCCGTCGACCTGGATGTTGGACACGGTGACGTTGCCGCTGTCGGTCTGGAAGCTGATGGTGTCGTTGCCGGTCAGGTTGACCTGGACGCTGTCGTGGGCACCGCTCAGCGTGCCGACGTCCTGGCCGTCCACCAGCACGTGGACGCCGTGG
>JBLNBU010000138.1:0-10115 GCA_050260215.1 Actinomycetota bacterium | reverse complement strand
GGAACACGGCCAGGGCAACCTGGACGACCTGGGCCCGGTGCTGGACCGCATGGAGACGGCCGCCGCCGAGGTTGCCGGCGGCAAGGCGCCCCGTCCGGTTTCGTGGATGACCCTGATGGGCGACGGCCGCGACCAGCCGCGCCGTTTCCTGATCGCCCAGCCCAAGATGCAGTTCGACGAGCTGACCCCCGGTGCCGACGCCAGCGACGCCATCCGCGCCGCCGCGCGCGAGCTGGGGCTGGACGCCGCCCACGGCTACCGGGTGCGCCTGACCGGCTCGGTGGCGCTGACCGACGCCAACTTCGCCACCGTCATCGACGGGGTCGAGGTGTCGGCGCCGCTGTCGCTGGGGGCGGTGCTGGTGCTGTTGTTCTTCGCAGTGCGCTCGGGCCGGGTGGTCGGCGCCATCCTGATCAGCCTGCTGGTCGGCCTGACCGCCACCGCCGGCTTTGCCGCCGCCGCGGTCGGCAGCCTGAACCCGATCTCGGTCGCCTTCGCGGTGATGTTCGTGGGTATCGCCGTAGACTTCGCCATCCAGTTTGTCGTCTGCTTCCGCAACGCCCTGTTCAGCACCGGCAGCCGCGACCAGGCCATCGAGATCGCCGCCGCCGAGATGGCGGCGCCGCTGTCGCTGGCGGCGGTGGCCACCGCGGTGGGGTTCCTGTCGTTCCTGCCGACCGCCTATTCGGGGGTGTCGCAGCTGGGGCTGATCGCCGGAGCGGGCATGGTCATCGCACTGGCGGTCGACTTCACCGTGCTGCCAGCCCTGATGGCGCTGATGCCGCCGCCGGCCGAAAGCGCCCCGGTGGGCCTGCCCCTGGCCGCCGCCGACGGCTGGCTGACGCGCAACGCCCGCGCCGTGGTGGCCGTCGCCACCGTGGCGGCGACCGTGGGGGCGGTGCTGGTGCCGGGGCTGGCCTTCGACTTCAACCCGCTGAACCTGCAAGATCCCAAGGCCGAGGCGGTGTCGACCTTCCTCGAACTGGCCCGCGATCCCGATACCGGCACCCATTCGCTCGAGCTGTTGGCCCCGTCGGTCGAGGCGGCGGCCCAGCTGGCCGGCCGGCTGGATGCCCTGCCCGAGGTCTCGCGCGCCATGAGCATCGCCAGCTTCGTGCCCGACCAGCAGGACGAGAAGCTGGCCATCCTGCAGGACCTGGCCTCCCTGCTGGGCCCGACGCTCTCCCCGGCCGACCGCCCGGCCCCGCCGCAGCCCGCCGACCTGCCCGAGGCCATGGCCGCCACCGCCGAACATCTGCAAGCCGTCGCCGCCGGCAACCAGCGGGCGATGCGCCTGGCCAAGGCGCTGCGCGACGCCGCCAAGCGCGGGCCCGACGCGGCCCTGGCGCTGGACCGGGCGCTGTCCGGCGGCATCGCGCCGTTGCTTGCCCAGCTGCGCCGGTCGCTCGACCCCAGCCCGGTGACCATGGCCGGCCTGCCGCCCGAGCTGGTGCGCGACTGGGTCGCCGCCGACGGCCGCGCCCGCATCGACGCCAACCCCAAGGGCGACATGCAAGACGAGGCCCAGGTGCAGCGCTTCGTCGACGCGGTGCAGGCCATCGCCCCGGGAGTGGTCGGCATGCCGGTGTCCATCCGCGAATCGGGCAAGGTGGTCATCGACGCCTTCGCCCGCGCCGGCTCGGCCGCGCTGGTCGCCATCGGGCTGCTGCTGGCACTGATGCTGCGCCGCCTGCTCGACGGGCTGCTGGTGGTGGCGCCGCTGCTGATGGGGGCGCTTTACACCGTGGTCGCCATGCGCCTGGGCGGGATGAGCATCAACTTCGCCAACATCATCGCCCTGCCGCTGCTGCTGGGCATCGGGGTGGCGTTCAACATCTACTACGTGGTCAACTGGCGCAAAGGCGTGACCGGCCACCTGCAGTCGCCGACCACCCGCGCGGTGCTGTTCTCGGCCCTGACCACCGGCTCGGCCTTCGGCAGCCTGGCGGTCAGCCCGCATGTGGGGACGGCGTCCATGGGCATGCTGCTGTTCTTGTCGCTGGGCCTGTCGGTGGCCACCACCCTGGTGGTCATGCCCGCCCTGTTCGCCGTCCTGGGAAGGCCGAAACCGTGAGCAAGCGTCTCATCGTCACCGCCGACGACTTCGGCCGCTGCCTCGAGATCAACCAGGCGGTCGAGCACGCCCACACCGCCGGCATCCTGACCGCCGCCAGCCTGATGGTCACCGGCGCCGCCCTTTCCGACGCGGTCGAGCGGGCGCGCCGCCTGCCCGACCTGGGCGTCGGCCTGCACGTCACCCTGGTCGACGGCACTCCGGCACTGCCGCCCGGTCAGGTGCCCGACCTGGTCGGCCCCGACGGCCGCTTCACCACCGACCTGGTGCGGCTGGGCACGCGCATCTTCCTGCTGCCGAAGGTGCGCGCCCAGGTGAAGGCCGAACTGCGCGCCCAGTTCGAGCTGTATCGCGCCACCAGCCTGCCCATGGCCCATGTGGATTCGCACCACCACTACCACCTGCACCCGACGGTGTTCGCCATCATGCTGCCCCTGGCGGTCGAGTACGGCGCCAAGGGCGTGCGGGTGCCGTGGGAATCGCCGCTGGCGTCGTGGCGGGCGCGCCGCCGCGACCTGGGCACGCGCATCGCCAACGGCCTGTTCCATTACCGCCGCGCCTCGGCCATGCGCCGGGCCATCCGCCAAGCCGGCCTGGTCGCCAACGACCGGGTGTTCGGGGTCAACGACAGCGGGGCCATGGACCGCGACTGCCTGCTGGACATCCTGGGCGCCCTGCCCGACGGCCTGACCGAGCTCTACGGCCACCCCGCCACCGCCCGCTGGGCCGACCGCCCCATGCCCGAGCGCTACCGCGTCGCCGACGAATACCGGGCGCTGATCGACCCGGCGGTGCGGGAGCGCCTGGCCGCCAGCGGCGCCCGGCTGACCCATTTCGCGCGGGAGGCCGGACGATGAAGGGCGCCCTCCGGCTTCTGTTGGTCGCCGCCATCCTGGCCATCGCCTGGAAGGTCCGCGGCGGCTTCGGCGACATCGGCGGCGCGCTCGACCGCGCCGGCTGGCAGGGCGTGGCGGTGGTCACCGTGCTGCACCTGCTGCCGCTGGCGCTGTGCGGCATCTCGTGGGGGCTGCTGATGCCCGGCGGCTCGCCCGCCCTGTTCATCCTGGCGCGCTGGGTGCGCGACGGCGTCGGCGAGCTGGCCGGCTTCCTGCCCATGTCGGGCGAAGTGGCCGCGGTGCGCCTGCTGACCCTGATGGGCCTGCGCCCGGGGCTGGGCGCGGCCCTGACCGTGGTCGACCTGACCGCCGAGGCCTTGTCCCAGTTCGTCTTCAGCCTGTTCGGCGTCGGCCTGTGGATGGCCCTGCACCCCCACACCGACGCGGCCCGCTGGGGCATGATCGGCTTGGCCGTCAGCGTTCCCATCGTCATGGCGCTGCTGGCGGTCCAGCATTCCTCGGTGCTGGGCTTTTTGTCGGGGCTGCCGGCCAAGCTGATGCCCAGCGTGTGGCAGAAGGGCGGCGAGGGCGGACTGATGGCCACCGTCTCCGAGATCTACGGCGACCGGCGCCGGGTGATGCGCTCGATTCTGGTCCACCTGGCCGCCTGGGTCGCCGGCTGCATCGAGGCCTGGGCGGCGTTGCACATGCTGGGCCATCCGCTCGACTGGCCCGACGTTATCGCGCTGGAAAGCCTGATCTTCGCCATCCGCTCGGCCGCCTTCGTGGTGCCGGCCGGGCTTGGCCTGCAGGAGGGCGGCTACGTGCTGATCGGCGCCGCGCTCGGCCTGCCGGCCGAGGTGGCGCTGGCGGTGTCGCTGCTCAAGCGCGGGCGCGAGCTGATCCTGGGCCTGCCCACCCTGCTGGTCTGGCATTGGATGGAAGGCCGCAACGGCAAGGCGGCCTGATACCCAAACTTACGTATGATAGCGCCTTGCCATTCGTGGTAGAGTGCGCCCATGCATGCCCCCGATTTCGCAGAAACCCTGCTCCAGCGACTGGCCACCCCGGTGTGGCTGGTCGACGCCGGGGCCGACCGGGTGGTGTGGGGCAATCGGGCTGCGCTGGCGCTGTGGGGCGTCGACAGCATCAAGGCCCTGGCCGAGATCCGTTTCTCGCGCGGGCGAGGCGGCGACGGCACGCGCGAAAGCTGGGTGATCCACCGCCGCGGCCTGCCGCCGGCCATGCCGGCCTGCCGGGTCGGGCCCCATCCCCTGCCCGGCGGCGGCGACGGCCTGCTGGTCGAGGCGGTGACCGCCGCCGACGACCACGAGGAGGCGAGGGCCTACCTGCACACCATCCTCGACACGGTGATGGACGGCATCGTCACCGGCGACCAGGACGGGGCCATCGCCTCGTGCAACCGCTCGGCCGAGCACATCCTGGGATACGGGACCGGCGAGCTGGCCGGGCTCAACATCGGCGACCTGATCGTCGAGGGCGCCCAGGTCGGCCGCGGCCACGCCGGCCTGTTCGGCCGCTGCAAGGACGGCCGGCTGGTCCCCATCGACGTCTCCATCGGCGAGATGGACTTCGACGGCCGGCGCAACTTCGTCGGCGTGTTCCGCGACGTCACCGCAAGGCGCAGCGCCGAGCAGGCCGTGCGCGACAGCGAGCGCCGCTTCCGCGACTTTGCCGAGGCGTCCAGCGACTGGTTCTGGGAAATGGGCCCCGACCTGCGCTTCACCCACCTGACCGGCGGCATCACCGAATCGCTGGGGATCGAGCCCGACCAGATCATCGGCAAGAGCCGCGACGAGATGATGGACGACACCGTCCCCGCCGAGTTGCGCGCCCGCCACCTGGCCGACCTCGACGCCCGCCGCCCGATCCGCAACTTCACCTACACCACCCGCGCCCGCGACGGCAGCGTTCGCGTGCTGCGCATCGACGGCAAGCCCATCTTCGACGACGACGGCACCTTCCTGGGGTATCGCGGCACCGCCTCGGACGCCACCGCCGAAACCAAGCAGGAAGAACGCCTGAAGGCGGTCGAGCACCAGCTGGCCACCGCCATTTCCAGCATCTCGCAGGGCCTGGTGCTGTTCGACGCCACCGACCGCCTGGTGGTGTGCAACGAGACCTATCGCCGCATGTTCCCGGTTGCCGCCGAGATCCTGAAGCCGGGCGTGCTGTTCGAGGACATGGTGCTGCATGCCGCCCGGCGCGGCCAGTTCGCCCTGGGCGAGGGCGTGGACTCGCTGGACACCTGGCTGACCGAGCGCCTGCACAACCACCGCAACCGCCTGGACGGCGAGGCGTTCCTGCAGCACCTGAGCGACGGCCGCTGGATCCAGAGCATCGAGCGTCGCACCCCCGACGGCGGCATCGTCGGCGTGCACACCGACGTCACCGAACTCAAGCGCGCCCACTCGGCCCTGGCCCGCATGGCGGCGCGCAACGAACTGATCCTGAACGCGGTCGGCGACGGCATCTGCGGGACCGACGAACGCGGCCACGTCAACTTCATCAACGCCGCCGGCCTGGCCATCCTGGGCTATCAGCGCGACGAGCTGATCGGCCAGCCGCTGCACCACACCGTCCACCACTCGACCCCCGACGGCGTGCCCATCGCCGAGCACGACTGCCCGGCCATGCAGGTGCTGAAGGACGGCACCGTCCGCCACGTCGCCGACAGCGTGTTCTGGCGCAAGAACGGCAGTCCGGTGCCGGTGGACTATGTGGCCACCGCCACCTTCGACGGCGGCATGGTGTCCGGCCTGGTGCTGGCCTTCCGCGACATCACCGAGCGCAAGCGGGCCGAGCGTGAGCTGCGCATCGCCAAGGAACGCGCCGAGGCCGGCGACAAGGCCAAGAGCGAATTCCTGGCCACCATGAGCCATGAGATCCGCACCCCCATGAACGGGGTGATCGGCATGACCGGATTGTTGCTCGATTCCGAGCTGTCGCCCGAGCAGAGGGCCTTCGCCGACACCATCCGCCAGAGCGCCGAAAGCCTGCTGGGCATCATCAACGACATCCTCGACTTCTCGAAGATGGAGGCCGGCAAGCTGGAGGTCGAGAACGTCGAGTTCGACCTGTCCAACATCGTCGAAAGCGTGGTCGAGATCCTGGCCGCCCGCGCCCACGCCAAGGGCATCGACATCGTCAGCTTCATTCCCCCTGAACTGCGCCACACCTTCCGCGGCGATCCCGGCCGCGTCCGCCAGATCCTGATCAACCTGGCCGGCAACGCGGTCAAGTTCACCGACGAGGGCTCGGTGTCGATCATCCTGTCGGCGGCCAATGCCAGCCCGCGCCAGGTGCGCGTCCGTTTCGAGGTCGCCGACACCGGCATCGGCATCGCCAAGGACCGCCAAGGCTATTTGTTCTCGATGTTCTCGCAGGTCGACGCCGGCACGGCGCGGCGCTACGGCGGCACCGGGCTGGGCCTGGCCATCTGCCGCAACCTGGTCGAGCTGATGGGCGGCGACATCGGCGTCGACAGCGACCTGGGCCGGGGCAGCGTGTTCTGGTTCGAACTGCCGCTGGGCTCCGTGCCCGGGACCCGCCACCAGGGCCCCGACCTGTCGCCGCTGAAGGGCCGGCGCGTGCTGGTTGTCGACGAGACCATGGTCAACCGCCAGGTCCTGCTGCACCAGCTGTCGCTGGCCGGGGTCGACGCCGACGCCGTGTCCACCGCCGCCGAGGCGGTCACCTACCTGGACTCGGCCGAAGCCGCCGGCCACGCCTTCGACCTGGCGCTGATCGACCACAACCCGCCGCAGACCGACGGCAAGCTGCTGGCGCGCTGGCGGGCCACCGCCGGCCTGTCCCGGCCGGCGCTGGTGATCCTGTCGCCGGCCACCCGCCACGCGCTGAAGGCCCAGTTCGAGGACGCCCCGGTCGACGGCTTCCTGTCCAAGCCGATCCGCCATGCCCTGCTGATGGCGACCCTGCTCGAGTTCCTCGACCATGGCCGCCGCGCCGAGGCGTCGCCGCCCCAGCCCGAAGTCCAGCCCGGCACCGGCCAGGCCCTGGCCCGCCGCCTGCGCATCCTGGTGGCCGAGGACAACTCGACCAACCAGCTGGTCGCCGCCGGCATCCTGGGCAAGCTGGGCCACCGGGTCGATCTGGTCGCCAACGGCCTGGAGGCGGTCGAGGTGGTCCACCGCCTGCCCTACGACCTGATCTTCATGGACGTGCAGATGCCCGAGATGGACGGCTACGAGGCCACCCAGGCCATCCGCCGCCTGGGCGGGCGCCACGCCGACATCCCCATCATCGCCATGACCGCCAACGCCATGAAGGGCGACCGCGAGAAGTGCCTGGACGCCGGCATGAGCGACTACATCGCCAAGCCGGTCACCCGAGCCTCGTTCTCGTCCATGCTGGACAAGTGGGGCAACGGCCCCCGCCCGCCCGAGCCCCCCCCGGCCGAGCCCGAGGCCGCCGCCCCGCCCGAGGACGGCCCGCCCCTGATCGACGACGCCTTCCAGGAGAACCTGGCCCAAAGCCTGGACCAGGAGATGATCGCCGAGGTGGTCGACGCCTTCATGGGCGACGCCGAAGGCCGGCTTGCCGCCATCCCCGAAGTGCTGGCCGCCGGCGACATGGTCGTTCTGGAACGCCATTACCACAGCATCAAGGGCGCCGCCTCCAACCTGGGCTTCCGCCGCCTGGTGGGCCTGTGCGAGGAAATGCGCGCCGCCATCAAGGACGGCCGCAGCGGCGACCAGCTAGGCCCGCTGGCCGAGGCCATCGACGAAACCTATCGCGCCACCACCGAGGCGTGGCGGCAACGGACCCAGGGAGCGGAGCGATGACGCGCATGCAGGTGCTGGTGGTCGACGACAACCCTGCCAACCTCGTGTTCCTGAAACACCTGGTGGCCAAGCTTCCCGACTGCGTCGCCATCCCCTATGCCGACCCGGTCGAGGCCATTGCCTGGGTCGAGGCCAACGAGCCCGACCTGATCCTGGTCGACTACATGATGCCGGGCCTGGACGGGCTGCAGTTCATCGAGCGGGTGCAGGCCCTGCGCGCCGCCGACGAGATCCCCATGGTCATGGTTACCACCTCCGAGGAGAAGGAGGTGCTGTACAAGGCGTTGAAGCTGGGGGCCACCGACTTCCTGACCAAGCCCGTCGACGCCGTCGAGTTCGAAGCCCGCCTGACCAACATGCTGGACCTGCGCCGGTCGCGCCAGATGCTGCGCCACCGCGCCGACTGGCTGGCCGCCGAGGTGCGCAAGGCCACCGCCGAGATCTTCTCGCGCGAGGAGGAGCTGATCCACCGCCTGTCGAAGGCGGCGGAATTCCGCGACCCCGAGACCGGGTCGCACCTGCTGCGCATGGCCCAGTATTCGCGCCTGATCGCCGCCGAGTTGGCCCTGCCCAACGATACCCAGGAGACCATCTGGCGGGCCGCGCCCATGCACGACATCGGCAAGGTCGGCATCCCCGACGGCATCCTGCTCAAGCCCGGGCGGCTGGACGAGGGCGAGTTCGAGATCATGAAGGAGCACGCCGTCATCGGCCACTCCATCCTCAGCAACTCGCGCTCGCAGTTGATCGACTACGCCGCCGAGATTGCCCTGTCCCACCACGAGAAATGGGACGGCACCGGCTATCCCCGCCGCCTCAAGGGCACCGACATCCCGCTGTCGGGGCGCATCATCGCCGTGGCCGACGTGTTCGACGCGCTGACCTCGGACCGGCCCTACAAGCCGGCCTGGGCGCTCGAAAAGGCAGCCGACCTGATGCGCGACCAGGCCGGCAAGCACTTCGACCCCGATTGCGTCGCCGCCTTCTTCTCGGCCTGGCCGCAGGTGCTGGAAACCCTGGAACGCTGGCGCGACCCCCCGCCGGCGCCGGCCATCCCGGACGTGTATTGAAGGCGCTCTTTCCACCTCGCCATGGCCGGGCTTGACCCGGCCATCCTTGTGGATGCGCGGGTCAAGCCCGCGCATGACGGTCGGAAGGGGATGCGCGTTGACCCCAGGGGGCCGTTCTTCGGCGGGACGCTAGATCTCGACCCCGGCCTGGACCAGGGCGGCGGTCAGCGATTCGCGGGTGATGGGCTTGATCAGCATGCCGTCGAAACCGGCTTCCTTGAAGCGGTTCAGCTCTTCGGGCAGGGCGTGGGCGGTATAGGCGATGATGCGGCCGGCACCGCCGAACTGGCGGATCAGGCCGCAGACCTGCTCGCCCGACAGCCCCGGCATGCTGATGTCGAGCAGCACCATGTCGACCGGGCGCTCCTTCAGCGAGGCCAGGGCGGAATTGCCTTCGGCCGCCTGCTCGACCTCCCAGCCCATGCGCTGCAGCAGGCGCGAGGCCAGCAGGCGGTTGGCGGGGTTGTCGTCGACGACCAGGGCGCTACGCGACATCGGCAGCCTCCGCAGGGGTACTGGTCACCACCGGCAGGGTAAAGCGGAAGGTCGAGCCCTGGCCGGCGCGGGACTCGACGGTGATGTCGCCGCCCATCATGCGGGCCAAGTGCAGCGCCAGCGCCAGCCCCAGGCCGGTACCGGAATGGCTGCGCGTGCTGAACTGTTCCAGCTGGTGGAACTTCTCGAAGATGGCTTCCCGCGCGTCGTCGGGAATGCCCGGGCCGGTGTCGGCGACGGTAAAGCACACGCCGTCGGCGTCCGCCGTCACCGCCAGCGCCACATGGCCGGCATCGGTGAACTTGGTGGCGTTGTTGAGCAGGTTGTGCAGCACCTGGCGCACCCTGAGCGGATCGCCCACCAGCGATTCGGGCACGTCGTCGGCCAAGGACAGGCGGAAGTCCAGGCCCTTGCCCCTGGCCACCTGCTCGTGGGCGGGCGCGGTGCCGGCCACCAGGGCGCGGACGTCGATGGGGACGTGGTTGAGCTCAAGCCGCCCGGCCTCGATCTTGGCGATGTCGAGCAAGGTGTTGACCACTTCCAGCAGATGCTGGCCGTTGTCGAAGATGATCTGCGCGTGCTCGCGGTCCTCGTCGTTCTGCACGTCCTCGCGCAGCAGGTCGGCAAAGCCCAGGATTCCGTTCAAGGGCGTGCGCAGCTCGTGGCTGACATTGGCCAGGAACTCGGACTTCAGCCGGCTGACCTCCTCGGCGCGGCGCCGCGCCGCGTCCAGACGGCGGACCCAATCGGCCACCGAAACCGCCATCGGGTTCAGCGAGAACGCCAGTTAGCCCAACTCGTCGCGGGTGCCCAC
>JBLNBU010000137.1:0-11886 GCA_050260215.1 Actinomycetota bacterium | reverse complement strand
GGCACCGCCTATCGCGCCCGCATCGACCAGGAAGGCATGTGGCTGTCGGGCAAGACCGGCACCGCCCAGGTCCGCCGCATCACCATGCGCGAGCGCGAAACCGGCGTGAAGAAGAACGAGGACCTGCCCTGGAAGGAGCGCGACCACGCGCTGTTCGTCGCCTATGCCCCCGAGGACAACCCCCGCTATTCCATCGCGGTGGTGGTCGAGCACGGCGGCGGCGGCTCGGCGGTTGCCGCGCCCATTGCGCGCGACATCATGATCGAGGTGCAAAAGCGCGACCGCGCCCGCGTCGCCGAGGCCCAGGAGAAGGCCGGCACCGCCCAGGCCCCATCCGCCGCGCCGGCGGCGACCCCGCCGGACCTGAGGAGGTTCTGATGATGCGCCCGCTGCCGCGCGTGCCTTCGCGACTGAACCGCACCGAGATGGGCCTGCGCGACAAGATCTGGCAGATCAACTGGTCGCTGATGGCCATCCTCACCGCCATCGCCTGCATCGGCTTCCTGACCCTGTATTCGGCGGCCCAGGGCTCGCTGGAGCCGTGGGCGGTGCGCCAGATGATGCGCTTTGCCATCGGCATGAGCATCATGGTCGCGGTCGCCATGGTCGACATCCGCTTCTGGATGCGCCACGCCTATACCCTGTACGTGGTGGCCATGGTGCTGCTGGTGCTGGTCGAGGTGAAGGGCACCGTAGGCATGGGCGCCCAGCGCTGGATTGACTTGGGCTTCATCCAGTTGCAGCCCTCCGAGATCATGAAGATCGCCCTGATCCTGACCCTGGCGCGCTATTTCCACGGCGCCGGGCTGCAGGACGTGGGCCGACCGCTATTCCTGATCCCGCCGCTGGTGATGGTGTTCGCCCCGGCGCTGCTGGTGCTCAAGCAGCCCGACCTGGGCACGGCGATGATGCTGGTGCTGTCGGCCGGCGCCATGTTCTTCATGGCCGGGGTGCGGCTGTGGAAGTTCGCGCTCCTGATCGCCGGCGGCCTGGGGGCCATCCCGGTGGCCTGGCAGTTCCTGCGCGAGTACCAGAAGAAGCGCGTGCTGATCTTCCTCAACCCCGAGGACGACCCCTTGGGCGCCGGCTACCACATCACCCAGTCGAAGATCGCGCTGGGCTCGGGCGGCATGTTCGGCAAGGGCTACATGATGGGCACGCAAAGCCGGCTCAACTTCCTGCCCGAGAAGCAGACCGACTTCATCTTCACCATGTTCGCCGAGGAATGGGGCATGATGGGCGGGCTGGTGCTGCTGGCCCTCTACGTGCTGCTGATCGCCTACGGCTACGCCATCGCCATGCGCTGCCGCAGCCATTTCGGCCGGCTGGTGGCGCACGGCATCACCAGCACCTTCTTCCTCTATTTCTTCATCAACACCGCCATGGTCATGGGCCTTGTCCCGGTGGTCGGCGTGCCGCTGCCGCTGATCTCCTACGGCGGCACCGCCATGCTGTCGCTGCTGTTCGGCTGGGGCCTGGTGATGAGCGCCTACATCCACCGCGACGTCCCCATCGGCCGCCGCGGCGCCCACGACGACTAGGGTTCCCCCCAAAACCGATGAAGGCCCCGTTTCCGTTTGACCGGAAAGGGGCCTCCAAGGGGACCGTCGAGGGGAGAACAGTTCCCCGATCCATCGAGCTCCGTTTCCGAAGTCTTTGGCGGGAAGGTTTCCCTCCGTGGTCCTGTCATGGGATATGGCGAGCCGTCGCGGGACGGCAATGCCCTGCTGCCTTATTGCGTCGGCCTAATCCCTCTCCCGGCGGGAGAGGGAGGGCCGCTCACACGTCCTTCTCGGGATCGATGTCGTGGGCGCGCTTGCCGTATTTTTCGGTCAGCGACGGGCCCTTGGCGATCTCGATGTGGGTGCGGTGCGGGTGCTGGGTGAAGAAGCGCTGCTGGATCTCCGCGCAGTGCTGCAGGTAGCGGCAGGCGCCCTGCGCCGTGTTGGCCCAGGCCTGCAGCAGTGCCAGCTGGATCTCGGCAAAGGCTTTCATCGGGTCGGTCATGGCACTCCTCCGTGGCGGGGCCAGATGTCCGGCGGAAGCATCATTGTAACCCAGCCTGCCCCCGCGTTCCACCCGGGCGCACGCCGCCCACCCTTGCGGACTAGGCGGCCAGGGCGGCGGCGCGGTCGGGGTGGATGGCCAGGATGCGGGCGAAGCCTGACACGTCGAACACCTCGCGGATGTGGGGCTTCATGCCGCACAGCGCGAACTTGCGCGGGGCACGGGTCATCTTGGCACCCACCAGCACGACGCGCAGGCCGGCCGACGAGATGTAGTCCATTTCGGCGAAGTCGATGACGATGCGCGCCACGCCGCTGTTGACGACGGCCAGCACGCGCGCCTCGAAGGCCTTGGCGGTGGCGCTGTCGACGCGCGCCAGCGGCACCAGGACGGTGGCATCGCCGATCTTCTCTTCACGGATTTCCACGGTCAGTTCTCCTGTTCCTTGACGGATTTCCATAGGGTGGTGGTGTTGCGGCCGGCCTCGTGGCGATAGTCGGTCCGCGTCATGAATTCCTTGACCAGGAAGACGCCCAGGCCGCCGATGGGGCGGTCGTCCACCCCGGCATCGATGTCGGGCTCGGGCGCCTGGATGAAGGGATTGTACTCCTTGGCATCGTCGACGATTTCGGTAACCAGCATGTCGCCGTCCAGGGTGAAGACGACGCGGATATCGTGGTGGTGGTCGTCGTCGAAGCCGTAGGAGACGATGTTGGTGATCAGCTCGTCCAGGCAGACGTTGAGGTTGAAGGCGATCTTGTCGGGAAGGCCGTTCTTCTCGACGAAGTCGTCGACCAGCCCGGCCAGGCGTTCGAGTTCGCCCAGGTCGTTGGCAATGGTGACCTCGAGGCGGCGATGGGGCTTGGGCTCAGGCGGCATGGGCTCGGCCTTCGACTGGACGGGTGGCGCCACGGCAACGGCGGCGGCGGCTGCCGGTTGCGGACCGGGCTGCCGGGCAGGGGCCGGCTTGCCGATGCGCACCACCAGCTTGCCCGGGGCATTGCCCGCCGGGGCCGGACGCGGAATCTGCCCGGTGACCGCAACCGGCCGCGGCGCCGGAGCGGCGGGCGGCGAGGGCGGCGGAGGGGGCGGTGGCGGAGCGGGCGGAGGCGCAGGCGGCGGCGGAGCCTCGGCGCCGGGCTTGAAGCCGGTCAGCATCAGGCGGCGCTGCGGCTCCTCGCCCACGTCGGTGCCGGCAGACGCGCGGTCGAAGCGCAGCGCCAGCATGGTGATGTCGTCGAACTGCGGCGCGTCGCCGACGAAGGCCTCAACCCCGGTCTGGACGGCGGCGATCAGGCCGTCGGGCTCCAGCTTGACCGAGGTGCCCAGCCTGTCGATCAGGCGGGGCTCGTCGTACAGCTCCTCGCGCCCGTTCTGCGCCTCGGTGACGCCGTCGGTATACAGCAGGACCATCTCGCCGGGCTGCAGATTGAAGCTGCCGGTGTCGTAGTCCAGGTCCTCCATGACGCCCAGCGCCACCCCCGAGACGTCGCGGATGGCGTCGACCGACCCGTCGACGCGCTGGATCAGCGGCGGCGGATGGCCGGCGTTACAGAAGGCGACCTCGCCGGTGCGCACGTCGAGCACCGCATAGAAGCAGGTGGCGAACAGCGTCTGCGGGTTGTCGCGCGACAGCATGGTGTTGACGAAGGCCAGGCACTCGCCCGGGGTGCCCGACAGCGGCGCCACCGCCTTGATCAGGCTGCGGGTGATGGCGATGAACATGGCCGCCGGCACGCCCTTGCCCGAGGCGTCGCCGATGACGAAGCCCAGGTGGTGGCGGTCGATCAGGAAGAAGTCGTAGAAGTCGCCGCCCACCTCCTTGGCCGGGACCATGGCGGCGTGGATCTGGAACTCGTCGCGGTCGGGGAACGGCGGGAAGACCTGGGGCAGCGACGACAGCTGCAGCTCGCGGGCGAAGTCCAGCTCCTGGCGCAAGGCCGCCAGCTGGTCGCGGGTACGCAGGGCTTCCCTCAAGATCTCGACGTCGCGGGTCCGCTCGGCAATCAGGGATTCCAGGCTTTCGTGCTGCTCGCGGATGCGCGACGACATGGTCTGGAAGGCCACCGCCAGCACGTCCAACTCGGCCTTGTCGCCCTCGCGGCCGCCGTCCTCCGACTTGGCCCGGGCCATTTCCTCGATCTGCTTGAGATCGGCCAGGATCGCCGCCTGGGCCTCCTGCTCCAGCATCTCGGACAGCTTCAGCATTTGCAGGCGGATGAACAGTTCCTGGCGGCGGCGCTGGCGCTCGCGGCGCTCCTGCAGCATCTCGAGCTGGATGGCGTTCTCGCGGAACACGCCGACGGTGCTGGCGATGCGGCCGATCTCGTCGTTGCTGTTGCGCACGTCCAGCGTCACCGAAGTGTCGCCGCGCGACAGCGCATTGAGCACGGTGATGGCCTGGTCGAGCGGATTGAACGACCGGCGCAGGTAGACGTAGAAGACGAACAGCACGAGCACCAGGAAGCCCACCACCGCGGCAATCGAGATCTTGCGGATGAAGTCCTGGCGGGCCTGGGTTTCGGTGAAGTCGCGCGCGCTGACCAGGGCGCCGATCACCCGCTTGTCCGAGCCTTCCAGCGGGAACACCACCACCGAATAAAAGCGGTCGCCGTGCCGCCAGCTGATCAGGCCGCTCTTGCGCACCGAGATCTTGCCGTCGAACACCTTCCACAATTCCTCGTCGGTGCCGATGGCCATGTGGCTGACCCGGTCGACCAGGTAGACGTCGGAGTTGGTGGATGCCTTGAACTCGTCCAGCGGCGGCTTGAGGTCGGCACCCAGGGTCAGCACGCCGGCGACGGCGCCATCGGGCGACACCAGCGGCACCGTGACGGTGGCGGTGAACTGGCGGTCGGCGTCCTGGACCATGCCGCGCTGGCCGGCCTTGGTCTCGACGATCAGGCGCACGGTGCCGGCGTCGACCAGCGGCGGTTCCAGCAGCGAGCCGCGCGACGAATACAACAGGTCGCCGTCGTGCCCGACCACCTCGACGCGGCTGACGCCGCGGGTCCGCAGCTGCTCGACCTCGGCCGTGACGGCCTCCAGGGTGGCGGCCGGATTGTTGCGCGCCGCCGCCTGCACCAGTTCGGGGCGGCCGGTCAGCACGGGGGCCTGCGCCTCCAGGCGCTGGACGGTGTTTTCCACCAGCTTGCGCCAAAACAGCGCCTGGCCGTTGAGCGTCGCCTGGGCATAACGCTCGTTGGCCAGCTCCTCGCTCTTCAGCCCGGCGAAGGCCAGGCCGATCACCAGCAGCGAGTAGGTCAGCGAGACGATCAGGGTTACGCGCGTGCGCAGCAGCATGGCGTCCCCCCCTCTCCGGCCGGCGCGAAGCCAGGCAGGCCCACCGGCATCTCGGCCCCGGCCTTCAGGAAGCCGGCCAGGATCTCGTTGTATTCCTGCGGATCGAACAGCCGGAAGCCCTTGGCGTAGAAGACATCGAACTGCTCGTGGCTGGGCAGCGAGCCATAGACCCGCTGGCTGAAATCCTGGGCCACCAACGGAACCACCGTCCGCCCGCCGCGCAGGCCGTCCAGCATGTCGACGAACTTCTGCAGCCCGCCCCAGTAGGTGTTGACCACGTGCCACAACAGCGAGCGGGCCGGGTCCACCGGCAGCCAGCCGATGCCGACGATGGGGCCGGTGTCGATGCCGGCGTCGACCCGGTGCAGGGTGCAGCCGATCTCATCGCCGCCGTCGACGAGGCAGCGGAACGGTGCGAACAGCCCGGCATAGCGCGGCAGCGCGCCCGGATGGACGTTGTAGGTACCGAAGCGCGGGATGTCGAAGACGTTGGCCTTGAAGATCAGCGAGAAGCGCGCCGAGATCATCACGTCGGGGGCGAAGTCGCGCACCAGCGCCTCGCCGTCGGCGTCGTTGATCTTCTGCACCACCTTGACCGGCACCCCGAAGCGGCGCGCCACCCCGTCGAAGGTGGCCAGCGGCGCGTCGTCGCCGCCGCCGCAGGCGTCGAGCAGCGGGAACAGGGTGTCGACCGGCAGATCGCGCTCGAGGAACTTCATCTCGGCCAACTCGGGCACGGCCTTCTCGACCGGACGGGTCTTGTCGGACAGCAGCACCATCACGGTGCAGTCGGCCAGCCGCGGCAGCAGCCAGTTCAGGATCAGGCTGCCGGCCAGGTCGCGCTTGGTGCAGACGATGATGCGGAGCGGCGCGGTCACGGCTTGGCCTCGTTGGGATCGATGATTTCGGCCAGGCCCAGCAGGTTCATGGGCGGATACATGCCCAGCTGGCGCGCCACCGGCATGTTGATCAGAATCGACAGCCGCTTGGGCGCGTCGATGGGAATGGCCGACGGCGCCACCTTGCCGACCAGGATCTGCTCGGCCTTGTAGGCGGTCAGCTGGCCCACGGTGTAGTAGCGGTACACGCCGCCGAACATGGCCTTCGAGGTGGTCACCGGGTTCTCGGCGGCGGCGAAGCTGGGGATGGCGTTGTCCAGCGCCGCCTGGGTGAGCAGGTCGCGGTTGACGTTGAGGAAGGTGTCGGGCGGGATGTAGAGGAAGTCGACCTTTGCCTTCTTCAGCTCGGCGACCTTGCCGGCGATGCTGGCGGGCACCGGCTTGGAATCGGCCACGTCCACCGGAACCGGCACCACGGTGAAGTCCATGGTCGTGCCCGCCGCCTTCAGCCCGTCGATGGCCACCAGCGAATTGCGCTCGAGCGGATTGTAGACCACCCCCAGCGTCCTGAAGCGGCGATAGGACTGGATCAGGTTCAGCTGGGTCTCGAGCGGCACCAGGTAGGTGGTGCCGGTGATGTTGCGCCCGCTGGACGCCAGGTCGGCGACCACGCCCCCCACCGGCTGCGAGACGATGGCGAACACCGCGGGAATGTCGGTGACGTGCCGCGCCGGATCGACCGCGTCGAAGCGGCCCAGCATCTCCTCGGTCACCGTGGTGCCCCAGGTGAACACCAGGTCCACCTTCATCTGCCGCGCCTCGTCGACGAAGCCCTTCAGCTTGGACTTGTCCTGGCCGGCATCGCGCACGATCAGCTCGACCGGGATGTTCTGGTTGGTGAAATAGTCCTTGAAGCCCTGGGCCGCCTCTTCCCAGCCGCGCCACAGGGCCATGTAGATGCGGAACGGCTTGCGCGCCGGCTCGGCCGCGTCGGCCGCGGCCGCCAGCCCCACCAACAGCGCCAGCGCCGCCAGCGCCAGTTTCAGCAGCCTGGCCATCACAGGAACTCCGCCTGGATGTGCGGCCCGGCGCGGTACGCCAGCGACAGCAGGGCGAACACCGTGCTCATGCCCAGCACCACCGCGCCGACCGCCACCGCCGCCCCGCCATAGCCGTAAAGCGGGATGAACGCCGCCGCCAACAGCGGGCCGGCCACCGAGCCGACGCGCTCGGCGAAGCGCAGGAAGGCCAGCACGTTGGTCTGGCCCATGCTGCGGCACTCGGTCCAGCACACGTCGGGGATCATCGCCAGCTGCGGCGAGGCCGACAGGCCGTGCGACACGCCCAGCAGCGCCACCCCCAGCGCCAGCGGCATTCCCACCGGCCAAAGGGCGGGCAGCACCAGGCCGACGCCGCCGATCAGGCCGCCGACCGCCACCAGCCCAGCCTTCCAGCCCAGCCGGTCGGCCAGGCGCGCCGCCAGCGGCGACAGCAGCACCACGGTGACGGGGTAAAGGATCATCACCTGGGCGATGTCGGCAAGGTCGACGCCGCTCTGCTGGGCCAGGGTCAGCGGCACCAGGAAGAAGAAGAACGCGGTCAGCGCGATCTTGGAGGGAATGGCGGCGAACATCACCAGGACGGTGAAGCGCCAGTTGCGCAGCAGCGCCAGGAAATCGCCACGGGTCGGCTCGCGCAGGTCGTCGCCGTGGCGGCCGGCCTCCATCAGGCGATACATCAGCATGCCCGACAGCACCGCCAGGGCCGACGCCACCACGAAGGTGGTGCGAAAGCCGATGCGCTCGGCCATGACGCCGCCGATGCCGGTACCGCATACGCTGGCCATCAGCACCGCCCCCACATAGACCCCCAGGCCCTGGGTGCGCCGATCCTGCTGCGAAACCTGCGAGATGTAGCCCTGGCAGGCCATGGTGACCATGGCGTAGCCGATGGCGGTGATCGACCGCCACAGCATGAAGTCATAGACGTTGAAGGCCATCGCCGACATCAGCAGGCCCAGCGTCGCCGGCAGCAGCCCCACCAGGAACACCTTGCGGCTGCCCAGCCGGTTGGTCAGCAGCGCCGCCCACGGCGAGGCCAGCGCGATGAAGGCCATGAACACGGTGATCGGCAGGGCGATGACCATGACCTGGGACAGTCCGGGGATCTGCGCGTACAGGTCCTTGACGTAGAGCGGCATGAACGAGCGCGAGATTTCCTCGGCGAAGACGAACAGGAACAGCGGCAGGCGGATGTCGGTGGCCTGGCGCTCGGATATGGCTTCGGGATTGCCGCCGGGCGCGAAGCGGAACAGGAACCGCACGCGGGCCTGGATGTCGGTCACCCGCTCGACCACGGTCTTGTCGAAATGGGCGGCCTGGACCTCTTCGATATAGGCCTCGAGGCGGCGGTAAAGGTGTTCGGCGTGGCGGATGGCCGAGTTGAAGGCGCCGACGAAGCGGCCGACCTCATCCTCGGACACCACGCCGGCGATGTGGGTGAAATCGCCGCGCCGGACCTTGTCGACCACCACGCCGACCAGCTTCATCGGCCCGGTGATGTTGAAGGTGACCACGAACAGCAGCAGTTCGAACGACACCAGCAGCGCCACCACCATGACGATGACCACGTCGGCGACGATGTCGAGCAGGCGGCCGGTGATGTAGTCCTCGTCCATGCCCACATGGACCTGGCCGACGCGGTTGCCCTTGACCAGCACCGGCAGGGCGCGGTCGATGTAGTGCTCGATGCTGGCCTTGCGGCCGTGTTCCATCTCGGTGTCGAAATCGGCGGTGCTGTAATGGGGCTGCAGCGCCACCGCGTCGCCGCCCTTCAGGAACAGCAGCTTGCCGTCGCGGTCCGACACCGCCAGGTAGCGGATCTCGGGATTGGCGGCGATCACCGGGGTGAAGAACTCCTCGACCCCGACCAGCCTGTCGATGGGAATGCCGTAGCCGACCGCCCGCTCGATGCTGGCGGCCAGGTCGCGGCCGACCGTCTCGGCCTTCTTGTCCATCTCGGGGACGAAGGCCTGGCGGAACTCGCCCAACGAACTCCACATCAGCCCGATCACCGGCGGCACCAGCACCAGGAAGGCCAGCGCCAGCAGGCGGACGAACAGCGAGCGGGAACTGTCGAGCCTCATGGTCGCCCCACTCATGCCAGTCTATCCAGGCGCTCGACCTCCTGGGTCGCGTCCCGGATGTGGTCGACGGCCTCGCGCGTCTTGGCGACGAACTCGGCGAAGCGTTCCTCGAACTCGTCCGAGCCGGGGTCGGGCACGGCCTGGCCGCCCTCGGCCAGCACGGCCTGCAGGGTATGCTCCATGCCCGCCAGCTTGCGGGTAACCGATCCGAACAGCCAATAAAGGCCGGCCACGGCCACCACCGCCGAGGCCAATGCCGCCAGCGTGGCGTCGCGGGCGACGTCGCCGACCAGGCCGGCGACCGCATGCTTCAGGTAGGCGGCGGGATAGCGCAGGACGACGCCGCCCTCGACCTTGCCCAGGCCGTTGACCAGGGGCAGGCCCACCACCAGGGTGTCTTCCTCGACCTCGCCGAACGGCTGGGTGGGGCTGCCGCGGACCGCTTCCAGCCAGCCGCGCGGCACCGCCATGCCGATGGCGCCGCGGTCGGTGTCGAACAGCACCTCGCCGTCGGCGTTGTAGACCTCGATGGCCAGGATCTGGGCGTCGCGCACCTTCTCGCGCTCGAGCAGGTCCTGGATCTGGCGCAGTTGGCGCAGCGCGAAGCCGAGGTTCAGGCTGTCCTCGACCTTCTTCTTGATGGTGAAGACGACGAAGCTGTATCGGGACTGCACCAGCCCCGAATACACGCTTTCGAATTTGTAGTAGGCGAAGAAGGCGGTAACCGAGACGGTGAACAGCAGCACCGCCACCAGGGCGAACGACACCTTGCGGGCCAGCGACCACGCCACGTCACGAGTGGCCAAAGTCGCCCCGGGCGCTCGCGATCCGACGGTCTGCGCAACCTGTTCCAAACCCCCAACCCTTCCGCTAAGCCGCGGTTCCCCTGCCGCGGCGACGGCGCCGGATCTCCTTATAGGGCATCGGGGCGCTTTCTCCAACATTCCATGCGCAGGAACCGGCCAATGCTTGGCCTTCGTATTAACGAATGTTCAAGCCCTGCCGATGTCTGTCAATGTGAAGCCAGAATCCCGGCCAAAGAGCATACAGTGAAGACATTAGATTCAGCTGCCGCCGACTTGCCCATCGGCATATTCGACTCAGGCGTGGGCGGCCTGACGGTAGCAGTGGCCCTGCGCCGGTACCTGCCCGACGAACGCCTGCTCTATCTGGGCGACACGGCACGATTGCCCTATGGCACCAAGTCCCCCGAGACGGTGGTGCGCTATTCGCTGCGCGCCGCCGACTTCCTGGTCCGGCGCAGCATCAAGATGCTGGTGGTGGCGTGCAACACCGCCTCGGCCCATGCCCTGGGGGCGCTGGCGGCGGCCCATCCCGGCCTGCCGGTGCTGGGCGTGGTCGAGGCGGGCGCCGGCGCGGCGGCGCAGGCGTCGCGGACCGGGCGCATCCTGGTGGCGGCGACCGAGGGGACCTGCGCCTCGGGGGCGTTCACCCGGTCGGTGCACGCCCTGCGCCCCGGGGCCGAGGTCGCCTGCGTCCCCTGCCCCATGTTCGTCGCCCTGGCCGAAGAAGGGCTGACCGACGGTCCCATCGTCGAGGCCATGGCGCGCACCTACCTGGACGGCCGGTTCGGTGAGGGCGGCGCTGACTGCCTGGTGCTGGGCTGCACCCACTTCCCGCTGCTGGCCCCGGCGCTGGCCCGCCTGGCCGGGCCCGGCACCACCCTGGTCGACTGCGCGCGGGCCACCGCCGAGCGTGCGGGCGCCGAACTGGCGGCCCGCGGCCTGGCCCAGGCCGGCCCCGGCGGGCTGGAACTGGCCGCCACCGACGCCCCCGACCGCTTTGCCCGCATCGCCGCGGCCATGTTCCCCACCCTCTGTCCCCTGCCCGCCGTCCAATTGGTCGACCTGTGACGCTCCGCACGCGCCGCCGGTAACCCCGATGCACGGATTGGCCGGCGGCCCTTCGCTGGCCGACAATCCGCCCGGTGTCGGCAGAGGGTTTTCAGGCGATGAGGATCGCGGTCATCGGCATGCGTGGCGCCGGGCGTTCTCCCGACGGTATCGAGGCGACCCTGCGCCAGGTCTGCCCGCGCCTGTCCCGGCGCGGCCACGAGATCGACGTGTTCTCGGAACGCAACGGCCGTTCGATCGGGGCCATCGACGGGGCCCGCGTCATCCGCCTGCCCACCGTCCCCGGCGCCATGGGCGAGGCGGCCTCGCACGCCATGCTGTCGTCGCTGGTCACCGCCTGCCGGGGCTATGACGTGGTCAACTTCTGCGCCGGCGAGACCGGAGGGCTGTTCAGCATCGTCGCCAAACTGGGCCTGCACCGCACCGTGGTCAGCGTCCACGGCCTGGACCGGCCGGCCGGGTCGGTGCCGTTCTTCGCCCCCGAATCGGTGGCGGCGCGCTTCGCCGACGAGATCACCGTGGTATCGCGCCGCCTCGAACGCCACTTCCGCGAGGCCTATGGCCGCGAGACCGTCTACATCCCCAACGGCATCGAGCCGGGCGGCGTGCGCGCCGCGCCCGAGCCGCTGGCCGCCCTGGGCGTCGAGCCGCGCGCCTACCTTTTGTTCGCCGACCGCCTGACTGCGCGGTCGGGCTGCCACCTCTTGCTGCGCGCCGC
>JBLNBU010000136.1:0-13274 GCA_050260215.1 Actinomycetota bacterium | reverse complement strand
GCCTCTGCCGAGCCAGACGGCCATGCCCGCGGCCGCGCCGCCGGCACCCACCCCCTCGGCGCCCTCGGTGCTGACCGGCACGGTGATCGGCCATCCCCCCGGCGGCCCCGCGGTGGTCGAGACCCCGGCCGGGCTGTTGTCCCTGCCCGCCTCGGTGCCGCTGACCGCCGGCGCCACCGTCCGCCTGGAGGTGGTCGCCCCGCCCCAGCTGCCGCCGGCCGCCGCTCCGGCCCCGACCCAGACGGACGGCCTGCAGGACCGCGGCTGGCCGGCGCTGTCCGAGGCCACCGAGACCCTGGCCGCCGCCGACCCGCCGGCCGCCGAGCAGCTGATGCGCATCGTCCCCCAGCTGGGCCCCCGCCTGGCCGCGGGGCTGGCGCTGTTTTCGGGCGCGCTGCGGTCGGGCGACGCCAAGGCGCTGGTGGGCGAAGGCGGCGTCCGCGGCCTGGACAAGGCCGGTCGCCGCGACCTGGCCGACCGGCTGCGCAAGGATTTCCTGTCGCTGGCCGACGAGGCCACGCGCCCGCTGGGCGACGGCGAATGGCGCGGCCTGGCCATGCCGCTGATGGCCGGGGGCGCCGAGATCGACCGCATCCACCTCTATGTCCGCCGGCCGCCCGCCGACGACGAGGAGGGCAAGGGCAAGGGCGGCGGCGAGCAGCGCTTCATCCTGGAAGTGTCACTGTCCAGCCTGGGCCGGCTGCAGCTGGACGGCCTGGTGGCGCGCCAGTCCAAGCGCTTCGACCTGATCGTGCGCACCGACCGCCCCCTGTCCGACGAGATGCGCCGCGACATCGCCGGCATCTTCGCCGAAAGCGGCCAGTTGACCGGGACCATCGGACAGGTCAGCTTCCAGTCCGGCCGCTTCGTCGAGCTGCCCCCGACCGAGGCCAAGGGAACGCGCATCACCGTTTGAATAGCCCCCGCTACCCCCTGTGGCGAACCGGCACGGGGGTTGCTTGACGATGGGGCGGACTGTCCAAAATTGTTCGGCCATGAACGTCATCGCTCAGGACCCTAAGGGGTATTATTCCACATTGGGGCTGTCGCCGGGAGCCGACCTGGCGGCAGTCAAGAGCGCGTACCGCTCGCGGGTCAAGGCGGTCCATCCCGACCGCAACGGCTCGGAGCCCGCACGCGAGGAATTCCGCCGTCTCGTCGAGGCCTATACCGTGCTGAAGGACGTGCTGAGAAAGGCCGAATACGACACCGGCGCCGCCGCGCTGGACAGCGACGACGACACCGATGCCCCCGCCGCTCCCTATTGCTGCACCGCCTGCGGCAAGGTCACCGCCCAGCCCCGATTCGTGGCCATGCACACGGTCACCAGCTATCTGGTGTGGGCAAAAACCGCCAGGGTGGAGGGAATTTTTTGCCGGGATTGCGCCGACCGTGCCGCGGTGCGCGCCTCGACCCGGACCTGGCTGCAGGGCTGGTGGTCGCCGCCCGGCCTGCTGCTGACTCCCATCGCCTTGTTGCGCAACCTGTTCGGCGGCAGCATTCCCAAGCGCCAGAACGCCCGGCTGCTGATCCGCCAGGCCCGCGCCTTCCTGGCCATGGGCCAGCCCGAAATCGCCCGCTCGCTGGCCGGCCAGGCCGCCGACTTCGCCTGCAACGCCCGCCAGCGCCAGGCGGTCGAGGACCTGCACCGCGCCACCGCCGACGTGGCCGACGGCAACCGCCGCCTGCGCAACCGCTGGCGCCCGGGCGGCGGCGTATTCGCCGCCCAGCTGCTGCCGCTGCTGGCCCTGCCGGTGGTGGTCGCGGTATTCGGCATGATCGCCACCCGGCCCTGGCAGCAGCCGGTGCAGACCCGCGCCGGCGGCATCGCCATGCGCCCGGCCACCGTCGGCGAGATCCGCCATGTCGCCGTCGAGGACCTGAAGGTGCGCGCCGCCCCCGTCGAGGGCGCGCCGGTGCTGTCGCTGCTCGACCGCTTCGCCACCGTCGAGGTGATCGCCGACACCGAGACCCCGGAATGGGTCAAGGTGCGCACCCCGGCGGGCCTGGAAGGCTTCGTGGCGGCGCGTTCGCTCTATGCCGGATCGGGCTCGCGCTTCAAGCGCGAGTGGTGCACCGAGAACCGCGGCACGCTGCCGTCTGCCGGCGAGGTGCTGACGCGGCGGGTGTCGGGCGACAACCGCCTGCTGGTCCACAACGACGGCCGTCGCGACGGGGTGGTCAAGCTGAAGACCCTGGGCGGCAACACGGTGATGGCATTCTACGTGCCCGCCACCTACCACGTCGGCGTGGTCGGCATCCCCGAGGGCACCTATCGGATCGAATTCGCCACCGGCACCAACTATTCCCGCGGCTGCGGCGTCTTCCTGGACAACATGCAGGCATCCATGCTGCCGGTGACGCTCACCTTCCGCTACGTCTCGCCGACCACGGCGCGCACCCTGGCGGCCATGGCCGAGATCTCGCTGGTACCGCCCGCGAACGACCCCCGCCAGCCCCAGCCCCTGGACCCCGACCGCTTCGCCGCGGACGACTAAACCGCAGATGAACGGGCCCGTCACCCTCGGTTCAAGGGCGCACGCATAAGGTGTCCTCCGTCTTTCAGGAGGACCGCCATGATCCGTCGTACCGCTCTCGCCCTGGCCCTGGCCATTGCCGCCGGCGCGCCCGCCTTCGCCGGCAGCCCGCAGGACGGCGTGCTGGCCCACTACCTGGCCGAGGCGCGCAAGGCCGACCCCGCCTTCGCCGGCTTCCAGCCCGCCCGCGGCGAGGCCTTGTTCCGCTCGCGCCACACCGTCAACCCCGACGCGGCGTCGTGCACCACCTGCCACACCGATAACCCCGCCGCCATGGGCCGCCACGCCAAGACCGGCCGGCCCATCGACCCGGTGGCGGTCAGCGCCAATCCCAAGCGCTTCACCGACCTGGCCGAGGTGGAAAAGCGCTTTACCCGCGACTGCAAGTCGATCATCGGCCGTGACTGCACCGCGGCCGAGAAGGGCGACTATGTCGCCTTCATGATGTCGAAGTAGGAGACCCGCCCATGCGCCGCCTGATCGCCGCTGCCGTCCTGGCCGGCCTCGCCGCCCCCGCCGCCGCCTCCGAGATGGAGCGGGTGGCCCCGGTCCGCGATGCGCTCACCAAGAAGGAATGCGGCAGCTGCCACATGGCCTTCCAGCCCGAACTGCTGCCCGCCTCGGCGTGGAAGGCGGTGATGGCCGACCTCGCCAAGCACTATAGCGACGACGCCAGCCTGCCCGCCGACAAGGCCGCTGCCATCCGCGACTACCTGGTCGCCAATTCGGGCTCCGAGCGCTGGGCCCAGGCGGGCGCCGGCCTGCCTCGCATCACCGAGGCCGGCTGGTTCCAGCGCAAGCACCGCAAGATCTCCGAGCGCGCCTTCAAGGACCCCAAGGTCCTGACCCGCTCCAACTGCCCGGCCTGCCACGTGGACGCCGAGCGCGGGTATTACGAGGACGATTGAGGGCGGAGAGGGAGGTTCAGTCGACCCCGATGTTGTCGATCAGCCGCGCGCCCGCCAGCCGGGCCGCGGCCAGGATGCGCACCGGGCGCTCCAGGTGTTCGGCCGGGGCCAGGGTGTCGGCGTCGCGGACCTCGACGTAGTCGACCGAGTTGAACCCGGCTTCCAGCAACTCGGCGGTGGCCCGGGCACACAGCTCGGACGCGCGCCGGCCGGCTTTCAGGCCGTCGGCGATGGCGACCAATGCGCGGTGGATGGCGGGCGCGATGCGCCGCTCCTCGGCCGACAGATAGGCGTTGCGCGACGACATGGCCAGGCCGTCGGCCTCGCGCACGGTGGGAACGCCCACCACCGAGACGGGGATGTCCAGATCGCGCACCATGCGGCGGATCACCGCCAGCTGCTGGTAGTCCTTTTCACCGAACAGCGCGATGTCGGGCAGGCATTGCAGCAGAAGCTTGCTCACCACCGTGGCGACGCCGGCGAAATGGCCGGGGCGGACGGTGCCGCACAGGCCTTCCGACACGCCGGCGACCGTCACCGTGGTGGCGAAGCCCTCGGGGTACATCTCGGCCGCGGTGGGGGCGAACAGCAGGTGGCAGCCCGCCCCGGCCAGCAACTCGGCGTCCTTGGCCTCCTGGCGGGGATAGCGCGACAGGTCCTCGTTGGGGCCGAACTGGGTCGGGTTGACGAACACCGAGGCCACCACCCGGTCGGCCAGTTCCAGCCCGCGGGCGACCAGCGACAGGTGGCCGTCGTGCAGCGCCCCCATGGTCGGCACCATGGCCACCTTGAGCCCCTGGTCGCGCCAGTAGCGCACCCTGGCCCGCAGGTCGGCGACCGAGCGGACGATGTCCAGCTCCTCGAGGACGGCGGCGGTCATTTCTTCACCCCGAAGCAGTGTTCCGGCCCCGGGAAGGTGCGTGCCTTGACCTCGCGGGCATAGTCGGCGGCAGCCTGGCCGACCAGCGGGGCCAGGTCGGCATAGCGCTTGACGAACTTGGGCGTGAACTCGTTGAACAGGCCCAGCACGTCGTCGATCACCAGGACCTGGCCATCGCAGGCGGGCGAGGCGCCGATGCCGATGGTGGGAATGGCGATCTCGTCGGACAGCGCGCGGGCCACCGGCTCGACCGTGCCCTCGACCACCACGCAGAAGGCACCGGCCTCGGTAATGGCGCGGGCGTCGGCACGGATGGCGGCGGCCTCGTCCTCGGCGCGGCCGTGGGCGCGGAAGCCGCCGGCGGTGTGCACCGCCTGGGGCTTCAGGCCCACATGAGCCATCACCGGCACGCCGCGCTGGGTGAGGAAATGGATGGTCTCGGCCATCTCGCGGCCGCCCTCGATCTTGACCGCGCCGCAGCCGGTCTCGGCCATCACCCGGGCGCAGTTGCGGAAGGCCTGCTGGGGGCTTTCCTGGTAGCTGCCGAACGGCATGTCGACCACCACGCAGGCCTTCGACGAGGCCCGCACCACCGCGGTGCCGTGGGCGATCATCATGTCCAGGGTCACGCCCAGGGTGGTCTCCATGCCGTAGACGACCATGCCCAGCGAATCGCCGACCAGCAGGATGTCCACATGGGGATCGAGCAGACGGGCGATGGGAGCGGTATAGGCGGTCAGCACCACCAGGGGGTCGCCCCCCTTGCGCGCGCGGACGTCACGGGTGGTGAAACGCTTGGTCCTGACTTCGGTGCTCAACGGCGGCCTCCTTCAACCCCGTCGATGTTGCAGCGCGGGGCGCGGAAGTCAAACGATATGAGCGAGGCGAAGCCCCGGCCGAGATGAGCTGATCAGCTGCCCTCGGCCAGTTCGCGCAGGCCGGGTTCGTCCAGCAGGACCACGTGGCCCGATGCGGGCAGGCCGATGATGCCGTCGCGCTTGAGCTGGGTGAAGGTGCGGCTGACCGTCTCGATGGTCAGGCCCAGGTAGTCGGCGATGTCGGCCCGGCTCATGGGCAGGGCGACGGGGCTGGCGGGAAGGCCCGACTGCTCCTGGCGAGACGACAGCTTGACCAGGAACGAGGCCACCTTCTCGCGCGCGGTCTTGCGGCCCAGCAGCAGCATCTGCTCCTGGGCAGAAACCAGGTCCTTGACCGCCATGGAAAACATGCGGCGTTCGAGCCGCGGGATTTCGCCCAAAAGCAGGTCGAGCTTGCGGTGGGTGAAGCGGCATAGGTGGGTCTGGGTCACGGTCTCGGCGGTATAGGCATAGCCGCCGTCGACTGCCAGGCCGAACAGCTCTCCCGAGAACAGAAAGCCGATGATCTGGCGCCGGCCGTCGGGCATCAGCTTGTACAGCTTCACCGTGCCGGCCGAGATCGAATAGACGTGGTCGACCGGGTCGCCCTCGCGGAAGATGGTGAAGTTGGCCGGCAGGGTGGCGTGGCAGCGCACGGTGGCCAGGCGCTTGACCTCGTCGTGGGACAGGTCGGCGCAGAAGGCGATTTCGCGGACGATATCGCAGTTGCGGCAGGGCGGGGAGGAAAGGTCCGCCTCGCGCTCGCTCTTGTGGGCATCATAGTCGAGAGGAGGCATGGCGACGCTGCCCATCCGATCAGGCTTCGCGGTTCGGTTGGTGGTCCATGTCGTCGTCGAAGAGGATCCGATGCGCCGCGCCGTCAAGGTCGTCGAACTGACCCGACTTCAAGGCCCACAGGAACGCCAGCAAGCCCAACAGCCCCAAACCGAGGGCCACCGGGATCAACATCAACAGGTTGGTCACGACCTTCTCCCGCGGGACAGACGCAGGGCATTGCCAATTACTACCAGCGACGAGGTGGACATGGCAATCGCGGCGATGAGCGGCGTCACCAACCCGGCCACCGCCAGCGGCACGGTGAAGACGTTGTAGGCCAGCGCCAGCAGGAAGTTCTGCCGGACCAGCACGCGGGACCGCACGGCGACATCGAGGGCCTCGGCCACCGGAGACAGGCGCAGGCCCTGGAACACCACGGCGGCGGCGGTCGGGCTGACGTCGACCGCGGTCGACGGCGACATGGACACCGAGGCCGCCGCCAGCGCCGGCGCGTCATTGAGGCCATCGCCGACCATCAGCACCCGGCGGCCCTGGCCGCGCAGCTCTTCCAGCCGCGCCACCTTGTCGGCCGGGGTGCAGGCGGCGCGCCAGGTCTCCAGCTTCAGCAGGCCGGCGACGCGGCGCACCGTGGGCTCGCGGTCGCCGGATAGCAGCTCGACCGCCAGGCCGCGGCGCCTCAGCGCGGTCAGCACCTTGGCGGCGTCGGGGCGCAGCTCGTCGTCGAAGGCAAACCGGATGGGTGCGGCGCCGGGGCGGGCCATCCATAGCTCGGGGCCCTCGGCGGCACCGTCGTCGGCGACGCCGACGAAGGCACGGCTGCCCAGCCTGACGTCGCCGGCAACCAGTCCGCGCCCCGGCTCTTCCTGCACGCCGTCGGCCACCACGGCACCGGGGCATTGGGCGGCCAGCGCCCGGGCCAGCGGATGGCGCGAGGCCAGGGCCAGCGATGCGGCCTGGGCCAGGTCGGCATCGGTCCAGCCGCCGTCCTGCTGCAGCGAAGGCTTGCCCAGCGTCAGTGTGCCGGTCTTGTCGAACACCACGGTGTCGACGTCGGCGAAGCGTTCCAGCGCGGTGGCGGTCTTGAGCAGGATGCCCTGGCGCATCAGCCGCCCCGAGGCCAGCACCTGCACCACCGGCACCGCCAGCGCCAGCGCGCAGGGACAGGTGATGATCAGCACCGCGACGGCATTGAGCAGCGCCTGCTGCCACACCGCGCCTACGATCATCCAGCCGGCGAAGGTCACCAGCGCCGCCAGGTGGACCACGGGGGCGTACCAGCGCGCCACCCGGTCGGCCAGCGCCACGTACTTGGCGCGGCCCTGCTCGGCCACCTCCATCATGCGCACGATCTCGGCCAGAAGGGTGCGCTCGCCCACCGCGGTGACGGTCAGGCGCAGCGGGGCCGACAGGTTGATGGTGCCGGCGAACAGCTGGGCGCCCGGCGCCACCGCCACCGGCACGCTTTCGCCCGAGATCAGGCTGGTGTCGATGTCCGAGCGGCCGTCGGTCACCACGCCGTCGACGCCGATGCGCTCGCCGGCGGCGACCAGCACCATCGCGCCCGCCGCCACCTTGTGGGGCGGCAGCATGCGCTGGGTGCCGTCGGCCTCCATCACCGTCACCGCCACCGCATCCAGGGCCAGCAGGTGCTCGACCGCCGTCCGCGCCCGGCCGCGGGCGCGCGAATCCAGGTAGCGGCCGATCAGCAGGAAGAACAGCAGCGTGATCGCCGAATCGAAATAGGCGTACTCGCCGCCGGTCATGGTCTCGTACAGGGACATGGCGCTGGCCAGCGTCACGCCGATGGTGATCGGCACGTCCATGTTGGTGCGGCCGGCCCTGAGCGCCGACAGCGCCGAGCGGGCGAAGGGGCGCACGCACCACAGCACCGCCGGCAGCACGATCAGCGCCGAGATCCAGTGCATCAGCCCGCGCGTCGCCGGGCCCATGTAGGAGAAGTGGCCGGCCCACACCGACACCGACAGCAGCATGACGTTGCTGGCGGCAAAGCCGGCGATGGCCATGCAGCGCAGCAGTTCCTTTTCGGTGCGTTCGGTCTCGCGGCCCAGGCGCTCAGGATCGTAGGGGACCAGCCGGTAGCCCACCGCCAGCACGGGGGCGAGGATGGCGCCGGCGTCGTTCTCGTCGCTCCGCCAGCGGATGACCAGGCGCCTGGTGGTCATGTTGACCCGGGCCCAGGTCACGCCCTTCTGCTTGTTGAGCAGGGATTCGATCAGCCAGATGCAGGCGCCGCAGTGCAGCCCCTCGATCATCAGGTGCAGGCTGGATTCGCCGTTTTCGCCCACCATGGTGTGGGCGGTGAAGTCGTGGAGGTGGGTGGCCTCCTCGTCGGGGCGCAGCGGGCGGGCCGCCGGGTCGATGCAGCGGCGCGCATAGTACTGGTCGAGCCCCAGGCCCTGCAGCAGGCCCCAGGCGCCTTCACAGCCGCGGCAACAGAAGCGGTCGTCGCCGCCCGGCGGCAGCGGGCCGCCGCAGTGGATGCACGTCGCCTTTGCCGGACTCACTGGACGACGAAGCGGCGTTCGAACTGGTACGAGGCGTCCTTGCCCAGGGCCACCACGTCCATGTCCCACACGCCCGCCAACGGCAGGTCGACCACGGCGCCATAGGTGCCGGGGCCGGTGGCCATCAGGGTGGTGTCGCTGTCATAGCCCTTGGTGGTCGGGCGCAGCAGGGTGGCCCGCACGTTGAGCCCGTCGACGGGCTTGCCGTTGCGGTCGCGGTAGCTGACCGACAACTGGGCCCGGTGGCCGGCGCCGGCCACCGGCTCGGCCTTGGACTCCACCGTCCAGCCCAGCGCCTGCTGGGCGCGGGCCAGGGCCAGGTTCTCGTTGTAGGCCAGCCCCTTCTCGTAGGGGTTCTCGGTCTCCAGGCCGGTGAAGGTGGAGGTGGCGAAATAGGCCAGCAGGCCGTTGACCGCCACCACCACCAGGAACACGCCCAGGAAGATGTAGGGATACCACCAACCAGGTTGCTTACGGCTCAGTGCGGCCATCGGTTCCTCACTTGTCCGGCCCGGCGAACAGGCTTTCGCTGCGCACGGACTTGCCGGTTTCGTCGGTCAGGACGAAGAAGACCGGCGTGCGCTTGCCCTGCAGTCGGGATTCGGGTGCGTTGACGAAGATGTTGAAGGTGCCCACGTCGTCGGGCGACACCTTGACCTGGGTCTTGGTCACCAGCTGCTCGCCGCCGACCACCGACAGCGAGGCACCTTCGATGCCCGTGACTTCCAGCGTATAGGTACGCTCCTGCCGAACCATGTTCAGCACCTTGTAGACGTAGCCGTTGCGGATGCTGCCATCGGACAACTGGACGAACAAGGGGGCACGCTCGTGCAGGATGTTGACGTCGGTCGTCTTGCGGGAGGCCAGCGAGTAGACCATCACCCCGGCCACCAGCGAGATCAGCGCTGTATAGAGGACGGTCCGCGCCCGCACCAGCTTGTATTTGGGCGCCACACCCTTCGCGCGCCCCTCGAGGTTCGAGATGGAGTCGTACGAGATCAGCCCGCGCGGCAGCCCGAACTTGTCCATCATGGCGTTGCAGGCGTCGATGCACAGCGCGCAGCCGATGCAGGCCAGCTGGCTGCCTTCGCGGATGTCGATGCCGGTCGGGCAGGACTGCACGCACATGCGGCAGTCGATACAGTGGCCGCGGCCCGAGAAGTCCTGGCCCTTGCGTGCCCAGCCGCGCGGCTCGCCGCGCCAGCCCTCGTACGAGACGATCAGCGAGTGCTCGTCGAACATGGCGGCCTGGAAGCGGGAATAGGGGCACATGTAGATGCACACCTGCTCGCGCGCCCAGCCGGCCAGCAGGAAGCAGAAGCCGCCGACGATGCCGATGGCGGTGTAGACGCCGATGTCCTCGCGCCCGGCCAGGATGTCGATCAGCATCTGCGGCGCGTTGCCGAAATAGAGGGTGAACGCGATGCCGCACGAGGCCGCGATCACCGCCCAGGCGGCCACCACGATGCCGCGCTTTAGGATCTTTTCAGCCGTCCACGGCTTGCGGTCGAGCGCGATGCGGACGTTGCGGTCGCCGATCACCAGGCGTTCGACCAGCACGAACAGGTCGGTGTAGACGGTCTGCCAGCAGAAGAAGCCGCACCAGACGCGACCGGCCAGCGCGCTCATCAGGAACAGGCCGACGGCGGCGATCAGCAACAGGCCGGTGATGTAGTACACCTCCTGCGGCCAGATCTCGATGAAGAAGAAATAGGCACGGCGGCCCGGCAGATCGAGCAGGATGGCCTGGCTGGGCGCATCCGGCCCGCGGTCCCAGCGCAGGAATGGCCCCAGGTGCCAGATCAGCATCAGCAGCGAGGTCGCCCACCACTTGTACTTGCGGAACATCCCCTTGACCCGACGCGGATGGATCTTGGTGGTGTCGGCATAGAGCTCGTCGGACTGGGACGGGCCGGCGGGCGCGCCCTTGGGCGCCGGAGTGTTCATCATGGCCATCGTGTGGGTGACGCTCTGCTGGTTGCGCGGTGGCCCGGAGTTTACCGGGGGTGGGTTTCCCCCGCCCTCTTAAAATGACATGACGGGGATGCAGCCTTCGCCGCCCCCGCCTGCGAAAAAATACTTGAACCACTCAAAATCATAAACCGGAAATGCCTGTTCGGCATCCGAAAAGGCGATGGGTGCGCCCCGGATCCCCCCGGAACGCACCCACCGTTTCCCCTCAAGGCTTACTTGCCGCCGCCCAGGTTATGGACGTACACGGCCAGCATCTTGATGGTGGTCGCGTCCAGACGCTCGCTCCAAGCCGGCATGGAGCCGTGCTTCGGATTGGTCACCTGGGCCACGATGCCGTCCTTGCCACCCTTGTACAGCCAGATCTGGTTGTTCAGGGGAGGCGCACCGAAGTCCTTGTTGCCCGAGCCGTCTTCGGCGTGGCACGCGGCGCACTGCTCGGCGAAGATCGCCGCACCGGGCAGGCTGGCGTTGGGCGCCTTGTTCGACACGGTGACGACGTAGTCGGCCACCTGGCCGATCTGCTCGGCCGTCAGCAGCTTGTCGCCGCCGAAGTTCGGCATCGCCGAGTTGCGCGAGTTGGCATTGCTGTTACGGACACCGAACTTGATGGTGGTTTCGATGTCGGCCAGCGTGCCGCCCCACAGCCACTCGTCGTCGGCCAGACGCGGATAGCCGGGACCACCGACGCCGCCCGAGCCGTGGCAGGCCGAGCAGTTCTCGCCGAAGGCCACCTTGCCGCCGACCATGGCGTACTGCAGCAGGCTCTTGTCCTTCTCGATCTCCTCGACCGAGGCCTTCTCGATCTTGGACAGCCAAGCCGAACGGGCAACCTTCTGGGCCTTCAGCTCATCCTCGAGCGCACCGCGCGAGGAGTAGTTGAACATGCCCTTGGTGTAGCCGGTGGCGGTCGGCCAGGTCGGGTAGACGACCCAGTACGCGATCGCCCAGATCACCGTGGCCCAGAAGACGTACACCCACCACTTCGGCAGCGGAGTGTTGAGCTCCTTGATGCCGTCCCACTCGTGGCCGGTCGTGTTCTGACCGGACACAGCATCCTTCTCAATGGTCGCCATAGTAAGCGCTCCTATTTGTCGTCCTTCAGCGGGATGTTTCCGTACTCTTCCAGCCGCTGCTTGTTCTTAGGCCGGTAGGCGTAGAAAACGATCCCGCAGAAGAGAGCAATCACCCATACAATCCAGAAGGGTCGTAGAAAGTTGTCGACGATTTGTGCGAGCAACTTCTTTAACTCCTATCGACGGATGGATTCGGGCTTCACGGTGGTGAAGTCGACCATGGTGCCCAGGACCTGGAGATAGGCCACCAGAGCATCCATCTCGGTGACGCCCTTGCCGTCGACCATCGCGCGGCCCATGCGGGCCTTCGGATAGCGCTTGGCAATGGCGGCATCGGAGGCCTCCGAATTCACCTGCTCCTCGACGTCCTTCTTGGCGTTGGCGATCATGTCGGCGGTGTAGGGCACACCGACGACGGTCAGCGCCTTGAGATCGGCGTCGATGGTCGCGTAGTTGAGCTGCCGCTTGAGGTGCGGGTAGCCCGGCATCACCGAACCGGGGACGACGTCACGCGGATTGATCAGGTGACGGACATGCCAGTCGTTGGTGTACTTGCCACCGACGCGGGCCAGGTCCGGACCGGTACGCTTGGAGCCCCACTGGAAGGGGTGGTCGTACTTGGACTCGGCCGCCAGGCTGTAATGGCCATAACGCTCCACCTCGTCCTTGAAGGGACGGACCATCTGGCTGTGGCACAGATAGCAGCCCTCGCGGATGTAGATGTTGCGACCGGCCAGCTCCAGCGGGCTGTAGGGACGGACGCCGTCGACCTTCTCGATCGTCGATTCGATCGAGAAGAGCGGCACGACTTCAACCAGGCCACCGACGATCACCGACAGGAGAATGCCGACCGCCAGGAAGAAGACATTGGTTTCGAGCTTAGCGTGATGCTTGAACATGGGTCGTGTCTCCTCAGCGGGCACCGCTGGTGGCGGGAGCGAGAGCCTGTTCCTCCACGTCGCCCTTGATGGTCTTGTAGACGTTGTAGACCATCACGAGGCCGCCCAGGACGAACAGAACGCCGCCCATGGCGCGGATGACGTAGTAGGGGTGCATCGCTTCCACGGTCTCGATGAACGAGTACTGCAGGAAGCCCAGGTGGTCATAGGCGCGCCACATCAGGCCCTGCATGATGCCCGAGATCCACATCGCGGTGATGTAGAGCACGATGCCGATGGTGGCGATCCAGAAGTGCACGCCCACCAGACGCAGCGAGTACAGCTCCTTGCGGCCCCAAAGCTTGGGAACCAGGTAGTACAGCGCGCCGAAGGACACGAAGGCCACCCAGCCGAGCGCACCGGAGTGCACGTGGCCGATGGTCCAGTCGGTGTAGTGCGACAGCGAGTTGACCGCCTTCACCGACATCATCGGACCCTCGAAGGTCGACATGCCGTAGAAGGCCACCGAGGAGACCAGGAAACGCATCACCGGGTCGGTGCGCAGCTTGTCCCAGGCGCCCGAGAGCGTCATCAGGCCGTTGATCATGCCGCCCCAGGACGGCATCCACAGCATCACCGAGAAGGTCATGCCGAGGGTCTGCGCCCAGTCCGGCAGGGCGGTGTAGTGCAGGTGGTGCGGACCGGCCCAGATGTACAGGAAGATCAGCGCCCAGAAGTGCACGATCGACAGACGGTACGAATAGACCGGACGCTCGGCCCGCTTCGGCACGAAGTAGTACATGATGCCGAGGAAGCCGGCGGTCAGGAAGAAGCCCACCGCGTT
>JBLNBU010000135.1:0-4129 GCA_050260215.1 Actinomycetota bacterium | reverse complement strand
GAGGCCGACACCGCGGCCACGGTCGAGGCGGCCCGCGCCGACCTGCAGCGCCTGCTGGCCGGCCGCTCGATCCCGGCGCTGGCCGACCTGCCCGAATGCGCCGACCCGCAGGTGCGCGCCCTGATCGGCATCATCGCCGACGCCATTCCGGCGGTCTATCACATCCGCCCGCTGCTTTATCCGTTCCTGGGCCTGACCGGCATCATCCTGTCGCTGCGCCACGGCGTCACCGAGGACTCGTGCGCCGCGTTCAGCGGCTATTCGGTGTCGCTGGTCGGCCGCTTCGAGGAAATCCCCACCGCGTTTGCCTTCTCGGAACTGGCGCTGAAACTGGGCGAGCGCTTCGACAGCACCCAGCTGCGCGGCACCTTGCTGTTCCGCCACGGCTATTTCATCAGCCCGTGGCGCCGGCCGATCTCGGACAGCATGCCGGTGCTCGACGAGTGCTTCCGCACCTGCCTCGAGACCGGCAACCTGATCTATGCCGCCTATGTGGCCTATGCCTCCGCCTGGATGTTGTTCGAGAAGGGCGAGGTGCTCGACACGGTGCTGTCGCGCCTGCGCCAGTTCGCCCCCTTTGCCCGCAACAGCCGCATCGTCTGGGCCGAGCTGATGATCCGGCTGCAGGAGCTGTTCGTCGCCGAACTGCAGGACCAGTTGCCGGCCGACGGCCCGGCCACCGCCGCCCGCGCCCTGGCGGCCATGAACGGCACCGGCCACGGCTATGGCGTTGCCTTCTATCACGTGGTCCGCCAGGTCACCCCCTATTTGATGGGCCGCTACGAGGAGGCGCTGGACCGCTCGCGCGAGGCGGCGGCGCTGTGGGCGAAGATCTCGTCGTCGGTGATCGACGCCTCGCACCAGTTCTACACCGCCATGACCATGACGGCGCTGTACCCGAACGCGTCGCCCGAACGGCAGGCCGAGTTCCTGACCGCCCTGGCCGAGCCCCGGCGCAAGCTGAAGCTGTGGGCCGACAACTGCCCGCAGACCTTCGCCAGCCGCAGCCTGCTGGTCGAGGCCGAGATGGCCCGCATCGACGGCCGCGTCGACGACGCCATGCGCCTGTACGAGGACGCCATACTGGCGGCGCGCACCAACGGCCAGCTGCAGCACGAGGCCATCGCCAACGAACGGGCCGCGGGTTTTTGCCGCGAACGCGGCCTGCGCAGCATCGCCGAGGTCTACCTGCGCAACGCCCGCTGGTGCTTCCGCTCGTGGGGGGCGGTACTCAAGGTCCGGCAGCTGGACGAGCAATATCCCGACCTGGCCGACGGCACCGGCCCGGCGGTGGCATCCTCGGCCGCCACCTTCAGCGGCAATGCGGACGGGCTTGACCTGACCACGGTGATCAAGGCGCAGCAGGCGGTCTCGGGCGAGATCGTGCTGGGCAAGCTGGTCGAATCCTTGCTGCGCATCGTGGTCGAGCACGCCGGTGCCGACCGCGGCCTGCTGATCCTGCCCCACGGCGACGGCTACCGCATCGAGGCAGAGGCGGTGGCCGGCGGCGACGCCATCCGGGTCGACACGCTGGCGGCGGCGCCCTCGCCCGACCTGTTGCCCCTGTCGGTATTCCACTATGTCACCCGCGCCCGCGAGCGGGTGGTGCTGGACAATGCCGGCGTTCCCAACATCTTCGACACCGCCGACTATGCCCGGCGCCGCGGCGCCAAGGCGGTGCTGTGCCTGCCGGTGGTCACCGGCGGCACCTTGCGGGCGGTGGTCTACCTGGAAAACAGCCTGGCGGCCGGCGCCTTCACCCGCGGGCGGGTGGCGGTGCTGGACCTGTTGGCGGCGCAGGCGGCCATCTCGCTCGAGAACGCCACCCTTTATGCCGAGATGGAGGAGCGGGTGCGCGAGCGCACCCAGGAGCTGGCCCGGTCCCTGGAAACCGTGCGCGCCAAAAGCGCCCAGGTCTCGGCCCTGCTCGACAATTCGGGCCAGGGGTTCTTGTCGTTCGGCGCCGACCTGGTGGTTGCCCCCGAATACAGCAACGCCTGCCTGGCCTTCTTCGACGGCCCGCCCGCCGGCCGCCCCATCGGCGAGCTGCTGTTTCCCGGCGACGAGCGCGCCCGCGCCACCCTGGCCGCCTGCGTCGCCAAGGCCCTGGGCGACGACGATGCCGGCCGGCGCGAATTGTACCTGTCGCTGCTGCCGGGCGAAGTCGGCGTCGGCGGCAAGATCCTGGAAGCCGAGTACAAGGCCGTGGGCGCCTCGATCATGCTGGTGCTAACCGACGTCACCGACGAGCGCGCCCTGGCCGCCCAGGTGGCGCGCGAGCAGCGGCGCCTGGAGATGATCGTCACCGCGGTCACCGCCGGCAACGACTTCTTCGACGTCATCGCCGAGTTCCGCACCTTCGTCGACGCCGGCGGCCGGCCGTGGGAAAGGCGCGACGGCAACGACCTGTACCGCACCGTCCACACCTTCAAGGGCAGCTTCAGCCAGTTCGGCTTCCACCACCTGCCCGAAGCGCTGCACCAGGTCGAGGCGGCCCTGCAGGCGCTGCCCGAGGACGCCGACGGCGCCTGCGCCGCCGAGGTGGTGTTCGCCGTCGACTGGCGCGGGCTGCTGGACGGCGACCTGGCCACCGTCACCATGGCGCTGGGCGAGGACTTCATGGCCCGGCGCGGCGTGGTCACCGTCACCCCCGACCAGGCCGGCCGCTTCGAGAAGCTGGCCCGCGAATTGATCCGCATGCGCGACCTGCCCGGCGACGTGCGGGCCACCCTGGCAGAGATGGCGGCCATCCGCGCCATCTCGCTGCGCCAGGCCTTGGGCGAGTTCGTCAAGCTGATCCGCCAGGTCGCCACCCGCCTGGACAAGGAGGTCGGCCCGCTGGTGGTCGAGGGTGACGACGTGCGCGTCGATCCCGAGGTCTACGGCCCCTTCCTGCGTTCGCTGGGACACGTGTTCCGCAACGCCGTCGACCACGGCATCGAGGATCCCGATTCGCGCCTGGCCGCCGGCAAGAACGAGATGGGCGCCATCCGCTGCACCGTCGCCCGGCGCGACGACGCCCTGCTGATCGAGATCGCCGACGACGGCGGCGGCATCGACGTCGAGGCCCTGCGCCGCCGTGCCGCCCGGCGTGCCGGCGTCGCCGCCGGCGACTGGGACCTGGCCGAGCTGGTGTTCGCCCACGGCGTTTCGGCCCGCGCCGAGGCCAGCGAGGTATCGGGCCGCGGCGTCGGCATGGCCGCGGTGCGCGCCGCCGTCGCCGAACTGGGCGGCACCATCCACGTTGCCAGCGAACCGGGTCGCGGCACCTCATTCGTCTTCAGCCTTCCTTTCGCGGAGCATTGGACATGAAGGTCTGCCACGTCTGCCGACGCCCCTGGCTGGACCACGCCCCCGATTGCCGCGTCCTGGCCGACCTCGACCGCATGCGCCGGGTGTTCGCCCGGCTGGTGGCCGAGAACCGGGAGGCGGGCTTGAGCCGCAAGATCGGCACCTATCTGGAAGAGTTCGGCAAGCTGCCCTGCCAGCAGCACGACGGCCTGCCGGACAGCCACGACTGCGACGCCTGCGGCCACCGCGAGGTGTGCGTCATCATGCCGCCGGAAGCGAAATCCTGAATAGCGAGCCGCGTCCGGGGCGCGAGCGCACCTCGACACGGCAGCCCAGCGCGGCCGACAGGCGCTGGACGATGGCCAGCCCCAGCCCAAGGCCGTCGGAACTGTCCCGGCGGGCCTCGTCGCTGCGATAGAATTCCTCCCAGATCATCCCCAGCTGGTCGGGGGCGATGCCGATGCCGGTGTCCCACACCTCGATCGCCGGAACGCCGCCCCGGTGGCGCAGGGCCACCAGAACGCCGCCCGCCGGGGTGTAGCGGATGGCGTTGCACACCAGGTTCCTCAAGATGCGGCGCAGCAGTTCGCGGTCGGTGGCCACCACCACCTCGAAGCGGCGGCGCTGGCGCAGGGCCAGGCCCTTTCGGCCGCGGCCGGGCCAATTTCCTCGACCACCTCGGCCAGCAGGGTGGCCAAGGACACCGCCTCGATACGGGTGGCCAGCACGTCGCTGTCGGCACGCGCGATATCGAGCAGCGAGGCGATCATGCGGGTCATGCTGGCATGGGCGCGCGCCAGCCGGTCGACCACCTGGCGCTGGGTGGAATCCATGGTCA
>JBLNBU010000134.1:0-13497 GCA_050260215.1 Actinomycetota bacterium | reverse complement strand
GGCTCGGTCATCGCGGTGCGCTATCCGCCGACCACCGGGGCTTACGCGGGCAATTCAAGCGCGGTCGAGGTGGTGGTCAGCCGCCAGCAGGCCCTGCTGCTGGCCAACGTCTTCCTGTCGTCGCAGACGGTGGCCGCCCGGGCGGTGGCCAAGATGGGCACCCCCGGGGACTACTGCGTGCTGTCGCTGGACCCCCACCAGGGCGTGGCCGTCGACGTCACCGGCAGCGCCACCATCAACCTCGCCAACTGCGGCGTGGTCGCCAATTCGGACAGCGCCCAGGCGATCAGCGTGTCGGGCTCGGCCGACCTCTATGCCAAGTACGTGCAGGCGGTGGGCGGCTACGACGTGTCGGGATCGGGGAACATGGTGGTGGACTCGGTCATCACCGGGGCCTCGGCGGTGGCCGACCCCTATGCCAGCCTGGCGATACCGTCCTACGGCGGCTGCACCAAGAACAACTACACATCCCATGGCACCGAGACCCTGAGCCCCGGAGTCTATTGCGGCGGCATGAGCTTCAACGCCAACACCAACGTGACGCTGAGCCCCGGCACCTACATCGTCAAGGGCAGCACCTTCAAGGTCAACGGACAGGCGACCATCACGGGAAGCGGCGTCACCATCATCCTGACCGGATCCTCGGGCAACTACGCCCAGGTCGACATCAACGGCGGCGCCACCGTCAACCTGTCGGCACCGACCAGCGGCACCTATGCCGGAGTCACCTTCTTCCAGGACCACAACGCCCCCAGCGGCGGTGACAACAAGTTCAACGGAGGCGCCAACATGCAGGTCAACGGCGTCATGTACTTCCCCAACCAGGAGGTCGACTTCAGCGGCAACAATTCGACCGCCGCCAACGCCTGCGCGCGCATCGTCGCGCGCCTGGTCAAGTTCACCGGCAACGCCGACATGGGCGACAAGTGCACCGGGACCGGCGTCGCCTCGGGGGCGGCGACCCCGCCCACCCTGGTGGAGTGACCGCCATGGCCGCCCTGCTGTCCCGCCTTGCCCGCTGCCGCCGCGGCGTCACCGCGGTCGAGTTCGCCCTGACCCTGCCGTTCATGATGGTGATGCTGGTCGGCTTGGCCGAGTTCGGGCTGGCGGTCAACGAGAAGATGCGCCTGGAAAGCGCGGCCTGGGCCGGGGTCCAGTATGGCTATTCCCACACCACCGACACCGCCGGCATGGTGTCGGCGGTGCAGCAGGGCGCCGGGCTGGATCCGTCCAAGATCACCGTGGCCACCGCGTTCAGCTGGGGCTGCGCCGACGGCAGCACGGTGGCGCAGGACGCCACCTGCGGCGACGGCAGCCAGAAGCGCAGCTATGTCACCGTGACGGTCACCGAGACCTGGCGGCTTACCTTCCAGTTTCCCGGCTTTCCCACCTCGTTGCCGCTGACGGCTGCGGCGACGCTTCGGTTCAACTAGGGGAGGCTTGGATGATTGCGGCCTTGCGACGGTGCACGAAGGGGACGGCGGCGGTCGAGTTCGCCCTGATCGCGCCGGTGCTGCTGGCCTTCCTGGTCGGCACCGTCGAATTCGGCCGCGCCATGTGGTTCCGCCAGACCATGCAGTTCGCCTGCGAGGAGGCCACCCGCTGGGCCCTGGTCAATTCGACCGCCACCAACACGGCCATTGCGGCGACCGCCACCAGCCGGCTGGGCCTGACCGGCGAGCCGGTGGTGTTCACCGTCACCTCGGACGCCAACGGCATCACCGTGGCCGCCAGCTACGATTTCTCGACGCTGGCGCAGGGGCTGCTGCCGTTCCGCTTCACCCTGAACGCGAAGTCGCGGCTGCCGCGCTGAGCGCGCGGACCATCCGCCCCATGGCGTCGTGCCACGAGCCGTCTGGCGACTGGCGGAAGACCCGCGCAGTCGGGTACCAGGGCGAATCGTCGCGGTCGTCGGGCCAGCGCCAGTCGGCGCCCAGGGGCAGGGCGACCCATGCCGGTCGCGCCATGGCGCCGGCCAGGTGAACCTCGGGCGCGCCGGGGTCGCCGACCACCAGGTCGACGCCGGCGACCATGTCGGCCAGCACCCCGTCGGCCGTCGCCACCAGCGCGCCGGCACCCAGGGCGGGAAGCATGGAGCCGCGCTCGCCCAGGGCCACCAGGGAAACGCCGGGCTGGGCGGCCAGGGCCAGCAGCTCGGCCGGCGGGCACGACCGCGGGCCCCGGCCCCAGGCCAGGCCGACCCGCAGCGGACCGGGGACGCGTCCTGCCACGGCGGCCGAGGGATGGAGATACGGCACGTCGTGGACGCGCCGGCCGTCGCCCACCAGGCGCGGCAGGTCGGTCAGGCCGATGCGCAGGTCGCAGGCGGGCAGGGGCTCGCCGCGGGCAACCGCGGTCTCGACCCCGGGCAGGGCGGCCATGATCGGGGCCAGCTCGGGCACGCACTCGACCGCAACCAGGGCGCCGTGGGCCGAAAGCAGCGGGATGTAGCGGGCCAGCATCAGCGTGTCGACCACGTCGCCGTCGTCGTGGACCAGGATGGTGCGGCCCTCGGGCGGGCTGCCGTCCCACACCGGCAGGTCGGCATCGGTGAGCGGCAGCCGGCGCCGCCCGACCAGCACGGCGAAGCCACCCTCGTCGTCGCCGGCCTTCAGGCGCGATTGGGCCAGCTCGAAGGCCACCGCCGGCCGGTCCGGCCATTGGGCGTGGACCTTTTCCAGCAGTGCCGCGGCCTCGCGGGCATGGCCGGCGTCGCGGCGGACCAGGGCCAGGTTGTAAAGGTATTCCGGATTGTGCGGCTGCTGTTCCAGGGCGGCCAGATGGGCGGCCTCGGCCTCGGCAAAGCGGCCGAGATCGCGCAGCGCGTTGCCCAGGTTGGACGAGGCGGCGGCCAGCGCCCCGCGCACCAGCGCCCGACGGCCGCAGGCCACCGCGGCATCCAGCCGGCCGGTCAGGCGCAGCAGCACCCCCAGGTTGGCGTTGGCGTCGGGGGCAAAGGGGTCGTGCACCAGGGCGCGGCCATAGCAGCGGCCGGCTTCGGGGATGCGCCCGGCCCGGTGGTGGTCCAGGCCCTCGGCGGTCAGGCGCGCGGCCTCGCCGCGGGCATCGGCGATGGCGGCCGGCGACCAGGCGTCGTCGCCGCCGTAGCGGGCCGCAGGCTCCAGCCCGGGGGCAAGTGCCAGGACCGGTCCGGGCTCGCCGTCGAAGGGCACGGCCTCGGTGGCGCCCTCGGGCAGCCGCCACAGGCCATAGCCGTTGCCGGCGGCGATCTCGGCGGCGGCCGATCCGTCGCGATGCTCCCACAGCAGGACGGCGACGCGGCCCAGCGCCAGCCATTCCCACAGCCCGTCCAGGATCTCGGCCTCCCAGCCCTGCTGGCCCAGGCGCATGACCACCCGGCGCTCCAGCGCCTCGGCGTGGTCGGCCAGCACCGCATCCAGCGAGACCATCTCGGTGCGGCCGGGCACCCATTCGGGCACGGCGAAGACGCGGCGGCCGTGGCGTGGCTGCTTGGAGACCAGCGCGCTGCCGCTGCGGTCGCCGACGGCGGCGGTGATCACCGTGACCACGCCGTCGGGGACGCCGGCGATGGCCAGGCTGTCTTGCAGGAACTCGGCATCGGCCTGGCGCGGTTCCAGCGCCAGCACGTGCACGTCGCCCGACGGATGGGCGGCGGCATCGAAGGTGAAGGTGCCCTCGTCGGCCTCAACGTCGACGAACAGGTCGCCGGCCGCCAGGTGGGCGGCCAGCATGATGCGCAAGGTGGTCTGCGGCCCCGAGGCCTGGGCGCCGGCCTGGGCCGTCTCGATGGCGTCGGCGGCCATGGAGCGCAGCAGCGCCTGGGCGCGCGCGATGGGGGCGGCCCAGTCGCCGGGAGCGTCCTGTCGCAGCAGGCGCATGGTCGGGTACCAGGGGCTGTCGTCGCGCTCCAGCATCCAGCGGGGATCGGGGCCGTACGCGGTCAGCAGCCACACCGGCTTGCCCATGGCGGCGGCCAGGTGGGCGGTGGGCGAATCGGCGGCGATCACCAGGTCCAGCTGGTCGATGCGCCCGGCGATGTCGGCGAAGTTGTTGACGGTGGGCGACAGGTCGGTGACCAGGGCCGGATGGCCAAGCGCCAGCGCATCGGCGGCGCGCGGCCCGTGCTGCAGGGCGTAAAGGGCCACGCCTTCGACCTCGGCCAGCGCCAGCAGCGCGGCGAACGGGACCTGTGCGGCCGGGTCGGTGGCCCCGGCCCAGGCCATGCCGACCTTCAGCACCGTGCCGGGCGGCGCGCCGATGGGGCGGCGGGCAGCCTCGGGGGCGGACAGGTAGGGGCCAGGCGGCACGTCGTCGAGCCCGACGCCCAACAGGCGCGGCAGGTCCAGCAGCGAGGCGGTCAGCTCGGCCTCGACGGTGGGCGGCAGGGCTTGAGAGCCGTTGACCACGGCGATGCCGTCGATGGTCTCGAACAGCGCCACCAAGCTGGGGTGGACCGCCACCGTGATCTTGGCGCCCATCTCGGCCATGAACGGCAGGAAGCGGGCCATCTGGATGGTGTCGGCGATGCTGCGCTCGGCGAACAGCAGCAGCGAGCGCCCGTCGATGGGGCCGCCTTCCCACGGCTCGCCCGGCAGGACGGGGCGTGCCGCACCGGGCCGGTGCCAGCGCCACTCGGCGTCGTCCCACGATCCGGCCAGGTCGCCGCGCATGACCCTGAGGGCGGCGCGGGCCAGGTGGGCGTCGACGTGCTCGTCGTCCAGCGCCAGCGCGCGCTCGACCCGGTCGGCGGCCTCGTCCAGGCGGCCCAGCGCCATCAGGGCACGGGCCAGCCCGGCATGGGCGCCGGCGTCGTCGGGGGATAGCGCCAGGGCGTCGTGGAAGGCGTCGATGGCCGCCGCCGGCTCCGAGCGAGCGGCCAGCAGGCGGGCCAGTTCAAGGCGGGCCTCGGGCATGGCGGGAGCCAGGGCGACGGCGCGGCGCAGGGCGGCCTCGGCGGCCGGCAGGTGGTTCTGTTCGGCCAGCAGGCGGCCCAGGCCCATCCATGCCTCGGCGCCGTCGGGCTCGTCGCGCACCAGCGCCGCCTGGATGGCCTCGGCCTCGGGGGTGCGGCCAAGGGCGCGCAAGGTGGCGGCCAGCTCGACCCGCCCGTCGAGATGGGCTAGGTCGCGTTCCAGCACGGTCAGGCACGAGCCCAGCCCCTCGCGCGCGCGGCCGAGGCCGCGCAGCAGGCGGGTGCGTTCGAGCAGGGCTTCGATGTGGAAGGGGCGTGACTGCAGCACCTGGTCATAGGCGGCCACGGCCCCGGCCGGGTCGCCGGTCCGCCGGGCCAGGTCTGCCTGCTCCAGCAGGGCGGCGATGTCGTCGCTCGCCGTATCCCCGGGCGGCGCCTGTTCCATCACGTCCATGACGGTCATCTCTACGTTGTCCCCACGGGCAGTCAAGCGCGGGCGAGGCCCGGAATCAAGTGCAAAGGCCTATGCTTCCTCAAGCAGTTGGGCGGCACGCACCAGTTCCGACAGGCTGCGGACCTCGAACTTCTCCATGACGTTGCCGCGATGGACCTCGACGGTGCGCGGGCTGATGCCCAGCCGGGCGGCGATCACCTTGTTGGAATCGCCGGCCGCGACCATGGTCATGACGTCGCGTTCGCGCGCCGTCAGCCGCTCCCAGCAGGCCCGCGCACGCTCGACCCGCTCGCGGTCGCGGCGCTCGCGGTCGCCCACCTCGAGGGCGCGGTGCACGCTGTCGATCAGGTGCTGGTCGTCGTAGGGCTTTTCGATGAAGTCGCTGGCCCCGGCGCGCAGGGCGCCCACCGCCATGGGGATGTCGCCGTGGCCGGTCAGGATGATCACCGGCAGCGGCACGTTGCGCGCGGCCAGCACCTTCTGCAGGTCCAGCCCGCTCATGCCCGGCATGCGCACGTCGGCGACGACGCAGCCCGGCCGCGCCAGGTCGGCGCGGGCCAGGAAGTCGGCGGCCGAGGCATAGGGCTCGACCTTGAGCCCCACCGAATAGAGCAGCAGGCGGATGGAATCGCGCACGGCCTCGTCGTCGTCGACGACGTGGACGATGGGAACGGGGGCGGAGATCTTGGCGGCCTCGGTCATGGCTCCTCGACGGCGGTCGGCAGGGTGAAGGAAAAGGCGGTCCCTTCGCCGGGTCGGCTTTCGACCCGCATGGTTCCGCCATGGGCCTCGACGATGGACTGGGCGATGAACAGCCCCATGCCCATGCCGTTGGCCTTGGAGGTGGTGAAGGGCTTGAACAGGCGGTCGGCGACCTCGGGCGCTATGCCGGGACCTGAGTCCTTGACCGTGAACTCGACCCAGCCGCGGCGCAGCAAGGTGGCCGAGATGCAGACGTCGCGGATCGGTGCCCGCGTGGTGACGATGGCTTCCAGCGCGTTGTTGAGCAGGTTGCCCAGCACCTGCTCGATCTGCAGCGGATCGACCTCGACCGGCGGCAGGCCTTCGGGGACGGCCGTCCTCAGGCCCACGTCGTAGCCGGCGTAGCGCGGCGCCGCCAGGCGGGCGGCGTCGCCGGCCAGCTCGGCCACCGAGACGCGTGCCGCGGTCATGTCGCCGGAGCTCAGGAACTCGCGGGTGCGGCGGATGATCTCGCCGGCGCGCAGCGCCTGGTCGACCGCCTTGTCCATGGCCTCGTGGATGGTGGCCATCGGCTCGGTGCCAACCTTGAGCAGGCGCTGCGACGCCCGCGTGTAGCCGACCACCGCGGCCAGCGGCTGGTTGAGCTGGTGGGCCAGCGCCGTGGCCAGCTTTTCCGAAACCGACAGCCGGCTGGCATGGGCCAGGTCGGCCTGGTGCTCCCACAGCCGGGCCTCGCTGGCCTTGCGCTGGCTGATGTCGCGCACCACAGCCACCTGCAGGCGGCGGTCGGACAACTCGGCCGGGGCGACGGCCACCTCGACGGCGACGGTGGTGCCGTCGCGGCGATAGGCCTTGGCCTCCTGGCGCATGGGGCCGGCCACCGTGGCCAGCGCCGGCAGCACCACCGCCACGGAACGGCCGACCAGGTCGTCGGCGCCATAGCCGAACAGCGGCTCGCACGCCGGATTGGCGGACTCGATCGCGCCGTCGGCGTCGATGGTCAGCACCGCGTCTGGGGCCATGGCGACGATGGCATCCAGGCGCGCCTTGCTGTCTTTCAGTGCCGCCCGGCTGCGCCGCTGCTCGCTGACCACCGCGCCCAGCAGCAGCGTGGTCACCGAGAAGGTCAGCATGATCAGCTGCAGCAGGGTCAGCGACTGGTCGCGGAAGGGCACCTCGCGCACCGCCACCAGCAGGCCCAGCTGGGCCAGGGCGACGCCGGCGGCGGCACCCCTCAGCCCATGGCGGGCGGCAATCCACACCAGCGGCATGACCAGCAGATAGAAGAAGCGGAACTTCTGCTGCGCGTGCAGGCCGAAGTCGATCCACAGCACCAGGGCGACGGACAGCCCCTCGAGCACGTTGCCGGTGCGCGGCCTGGGGATCGGCCCGCCGTCCAGGTACAGCATGGCCAGCGGGGTGATCACCACCACGCCCAGCACGTCGCCGGCCCACAGGCGCAGGAAGGTGTCGGTCAGCCCGAAGGCGTCGCCCTGGCGCAGCGGCAGCAGCCCCAGCGCATGGACCGCCGCGGCCAGCACCGCCGCGGCCAGCAGGCGCACCACGTCGCGCAGCGACCCCAGGGCGGGATCCAGCCGCAGGCGGCCGACCAGGACGTGGGCGGCGGCGCCGTAGACGGCGGCCAGCAGCACGCCCTCGGCCAGATGGGGAAGCAGGCCGCCGTCCAGGGTCAGCCATCCGGCCAGGGCGACCACCGCGACCACCACTGCCGCCATGCCCCGCCCACCCATAAGCAGCAGGGCCATGGCAGCACCTGCCACCGGGTTCCACGGCGGGCCAAAGGGATAGGACATGGGATCGAGCAGCGCCACCGGGGCCACGGCCGCCTGCACGGCGACGAAGGCAGCGACCAAGATGGCCCGGTAAAGCCGGGGCGGCGGGGCAGGGCGGGAGCGCATTTACGGGAGACTACGTAACCGTCTGCGTCTATTCGCGTAAGTATCAGCGGGTGACATACAATTTACGCTCTGTCGCTGGATTAATAAACTATAGGGGAAATTCCACCCCCTGTCACGGTCGATCAGTGCCGAAGGAGTGTCCCATGACTATTGGGCTGGCAGCAACCACCTGGACCAAAGTATTCATCGCCCCCTTGATGACGGCGTTCGCCTGTTTCCGCCCGGCCTCCCAGGCCCGACGCCAGCCGCTCGCCAAGCCGTTCCCCTTCTTCGGGGAGTGACTTCGATGGAACTCGACGTCTGGTCCGACATACGGGTCGACGTGCTGTCCTTCGTCGCCTGCGCGGCGATGATGGCTGCCTATCATTACTTCATCGTCTTCCGGGTGCGGGCCAATCCGGCCTACACCCTGCAGTCCGTGGTGATCCTGGCGCGTGCCGCCTGGGTCAAGAGCTGCATGGGCGAAAAGCGTGACATCCTGGCGGTGCAGACGCTGCGCAACTCGATCATGGGCGCGGTGTTCATGGCCTCGACGGCGGTGCTGCTGATCATCGGCGTGCTGACGCTGTCGGGCCAGTCGGACAAGCTGGGGGCGACCTGGCATGCCTGGAATACGGTGGGCACTACGCGGGCCGAGCTGTGGCTGGCCAAGCTGATGGTGCTGCTGTCCGACCTGCTGGTGGCGTTCTTCTCGTTCGCCCTGGCCATCCGCTACTTCAACCACGTGGGCTACATGGTCAACGTGCCCCTGGCCATGGGCTACGACGCCATCTCGCCCGACCGGGTGGCGGCCGAGCTCAACCGCGCCGGCAAGTGCTACGGCATCGGCATGCGGCTTTACTACCTGATGGTCCCCCTGGTGATGTGGCTGTTCGGTCCTCACCTGATGGTGGCGGCGACTGCGGTGGTGTTGTACGTCCTGTACCGCACCGACCGCATGCCGAAAAACCTCAGCGCTACTCCGCAGCCGGTTCCTATCCGTCCCGGGGCGAAGGCGGCCTGAGGGTGCATTTCAGGGGATGATTTCCGGCTCGCGCCGCGGTATATGAGTGCGGCCTTCACTAAGGGTTCGCATCCATGACCGTACTCGTCACCGGCGCGGCCGGATTCATCGGCTACCACACCTGCCTCCGGTTGCTGGCCCGCGGCGAAAAGGTCGTCGGCGTCGACGACATGAACGCCTATTACGACGTGCGTCTCAAGGAGACCCGTCTGGCGCAGCTGATGGAGAAGCCCGGCTTCTCGTTCGCCCGCGCCGACATCGCCGACCGCGAGGCCATGGCCGCCGTCGCCAAGGCCCATCCGGACGTGGACCGCTACATCAACCTGGCTGCGCAGGCCGGCGTGCGCCATTCGCTGACGGCGCCGCACGACTACACCCGCGCCAACGTCGAAGGCCACCTGGTGATGCTCGAGCTGGCCCGCCATTCGGGCAAGTGCCGGCACTTCGTCTACGCCAGCTCGTCCTCGGTCTACGGCACCAACACCAAGCTGCCGTTCTCGGTCGACGATCCGGTCGACACGCCCATTTCCATCTACGCCGCCACCAAGCGCTCGGGCGAGCTGATGAGCCACGCCTACAGCCACCTGTTCCGGGTGCCGACCACGGGGCTGCGCTTCTTCACCGTCTACGGGCCGTGGGGCCGTCCCGACATGGCTGCCTACCTGTTCGCCAAGGCCATCCTGGCCGGCGAGCCGATCCGGGTGTTCAACAACGGCGACATGCGGCGCGACTTCACCTTTATCGACGACATCGTCTCGGGCGTCATCGGCGTGCTCGACAACCCGCCCAAGGACGACGGGGCCAAGCCGCCCTACCACCTCTACAACATCGGCAACAACAACTCGGAACGGCTGATGGATTTCATCGGCCTGATCGAGGAGTCGCTGGGCAAGAAGGCCCAGTACCAGTTCGAGCCGATGCAGCCGGGCGACGTCAAGGAAACCTATGCCGACATCTCGGCCATCAGCCGCGACGTGGGCTTCGCCCCCACCACCCCCATCAGCGTCGGCATCCCGCGCTTCATCGAGTGGTTCAAGCAGTTCCACGGGCTGTGAGCGCCGCCAAGGCGCACGGGTGACCGGCCCGCGCTTATAGGGACCTAAAGAAACGCCCCCGGGGGGTAACTCCGGGGGCGTTTTCAGTTTTTGGTCAAATCGTCCGCCTGCGGCGAACGACGGGAAGAACCGCAAATGGAAGCCGGCAAGGGGTTGGACAGGCCTGCCGGCTTCACTTGGGAGGGCCATTCCGTACGCGCGGGCGGAACGACTTGGCCGCCAAGCTAGCCGCCCAAGCTGACATCAACCTGACAGGCTATTCCGCCGCCTTGGGGCGGTGCTCCTTGGGCAGGTCCAGCTGGTCCCACACGGTGCAGATGGCATTGACCAGGTGGTCCATCATGGCGTCGTCGTGCAGCGGCGTGGGCGTGATGCGCAGCCGTTCGGTGCCGACGGGGACGGTGGGATAGTTGATGGGCTGGACGTAGATGTTGTGCTCGTTCAGCAGCAGGTCGCTGGCCTTCTTGCACAGGGCGGCGTTGCCGACCATGACGGGCACGATGTGGCTTACCGAGGGCAGCACCGGGATGCTCTTTTCCGCCAGGCGGCGCTTCAGGGTGGCGGCGCGCTCCTGGTGGCGGTCGCGCATCTCGGGGTGGGTGCGCAGGAAGCGGATGCTGGCCAGCGCCGCCGCCGCCACGGCCGGGGGCAGCGACGACGAGAAGATGAAGCCCGGCCCGAAGCTGCGGACATAGTCGACGCAGGCGTCCGAGGCGGCGATGTAGCCGCCGACCACGCCGATGGCCTTGGCCAGCGTGCCCTGGATGATGGTGATGCGGTCGCGCACGCCGTCGCGCTCGGCCACGCCCGAGCCGCCGGCGCCGTACATGCCCACCGCATGGACTTCGTCCAGGAAGGTCATGGCATTGTGGCGCTCGGCCACGTCGCACAGCTCGGCCAGCGGGGCGATGTCGCCGTCCATGGAATAGACCGATTCGAACGCCACCAGCTTCGGCGTCTCCCTGGGATAGGCCGACAGGGCCTCCTCCAGGCTTTCCGGGTCGTTGTGGCGGAAGATGTGCTTCTGGCTGCGGCCGTGGCGGATGCCCTCGATCATCGAGTTGTGGTTCAGCTCGTCCGAGAACACCACGATGCCCGGCATGGTCGAGCCCAGCGTCGACAGCGTGGTCTGGTTGGCCACGTAGCCCGAGGTGAACAGCAGCGCGGCTTCCTTGCCGTTGAACTCGGCCAGCTCGCGCTCGAGCAGCACATGGTAGTGGTTGGTGCCCGAGATGTTGCGGGTGCCGCCGGCCCCGGCGCCGCACTTATCGAGGGCCTCGTGGGCGGCGGCGATCACGTCGGGATGCTGGCCCATGCCCAGATAGTCGTTCGAGCACCACACCACGACCTCGTGGGTCTTGCCGTCACGGTGGTTGTAGGCATAGGGGAAGCGCCCGCGCTGGCGTTCCAGGTCGGCGAAGATCCGGTACCGCCCCTCGGCCTTGAGGTCCGAAATGCGCTTGGCGAAATAGTGCTGGTAATCCATCCCTGCTGCCTCCCTCCGCGCCTGGTCCGCGAGGCGGTACGGGCGTGGCGCGGTGTCGTAATTGCGGCGATCCTAAAGGATCGGAAAGGGGACACGCAAGGGAACAAGCCTTGTGCGCCGCGCCATTCCCACTGTGCAATGCGTCATAAACCGCCTAGGCGAACGGGGCCATGAGCTTCGTCAAGAAGCCGCCAGTTCGGCATGCACCGCGTCCAGCGCGGTGCGGAAGCGCGCCAGCATTTCGGCGACCTCGGCCGCGGTGATGACCAGCGGCGGGGCGAAGGCGACCGCGTCGCCCATGGCGCGCAGGATGACGCCGTTGTCCTGGGCCTTGGCGACCACTCGCGCGCCCACCGCCAGCTTGGGCTCGAAGGGGGTGCGGGCGTCCTTGTCGGCGACCAGCTCCAGCGCCCCGATCAGGCCGACGCCGCGGGCCTCGCCGACCAGGGGGTGCTGCTGCAGGGCGCGCAGGCCGTCCTGTAGGGCCGGGGCAACACTCTGCACATGGGCGAGGATGTCGCGCTCGCGGTAGATGTCCAAGGTCTCGAGCGCCACTGCCGCCGAGACCGGATGGCCGCCATAGGTGTAGCCGTGGCCGAAGATGCCGATGCGGCCCGACTCCTCGGCGCACGGGGCGTAGACCTTTTCCGAGACCAGCAGCGCCGAGATCGGCAGGTACCCGGACGACAGGCCCTTGGCCACCGTCATCATGTCCGGCTTGATGCCATAAGTGTCGCAGCCGAACATGGCCCCGGTGCGGCCGAAGCCGCAGATCACCTCGTCGACCACCAGCAGCACGTCATGCTTCTTCAGCACCGCCTGGATCTTGTCGAAATAGGTGGCGGGCGGGACGATGACGCCGCCGGCGCCCATCACCGGTTCGGCGAAGAAGGCGGCAACCGTGTCGGGGCCTTCGGCCACGATCAGCGCGTCCAGTTCCTCGGCCAGGCGGGTGGCGAACTGCTCCTCGGTCTCGCCCGGGCGGCCGAAGCGGTAGTGATGCGGGCAGCCGGCGCGCAGGATGCCGGGGATCGGCACGTCGAACGAGCGCTGGTTGTTGGGCAGCCCGGTCAGCGAGGCGGTGGCCACGGTGACCCCGTGATAGGCCTTCTCGCGGGCGATGATCTTCTTCTTGTTGGGCCGGCCCAGCGCATTGTTCATGTACCAGATCAGCTTGACCGCGGTGTCGTTGGCCTCGGACCCGGAATTGGCCAGGAACACCTTGGACATGGGCGCCGGCGCCATGGCCAGCAGCCGGTCGGCGAGATGGACCGCCGGGTCATGGGTCTTGGACCCGAACAGGTGGTAGAAGGGCAGCTGGCGCATCTGCCGGGCGGCGGCCTCGACCAGGCGCTCCTCGCCCCAGCCCAGCGCCGTGCACCACAACCCCGCCAGCCCCTCGATGTAGTCGCGGCCCGCCTCGTCAAATACCCGCACGCCTTGGCCGCGCGTGATCACCAGCGGCCCGGTCTCGGCATGGCGGACCAGGTTGGTATAGGGATGGAAGACGGCGGCGACGTCGCGCTCGGCGGTGGTGGACATAAAGGGTGCTCCGGGTCTGGGACGCCACAGTAGGGCGCGGGCGGCGGTGGAAATCAAGCCCGGAGCGGGTTGGGAAACATTCAGTTAATTTCGCGCTCCATTATATGAAGACATTGATTTTAGTATGGATTTTTGAGGATCAAAAGGGGTCTGAAGCGGGGTCAAAAGGTGAATTCAGCGCATCCAGGTGCGCACGCCCCCAACCCCAGGGCGAACTTCGACGATGCGGTGGTTGTTGGTGTCGCTGACCAGCAGGCGGTCGGGACCGTCGATGGCGACCCCGGCGGGCTCGGACCAAGGGACGCAGGATCCGCATTCGTACAGGTCGGCGACCTCGCCGCGAGCCAGGTCGACCAGGCGCAGCGCCGAGTTGTAGCTGTCGGCGACCACCAGCTTGCCGTCCATCTGGGCGATGCCAAGCGGGTGCTGCAGGCGGGCCAGG